>NZ_LZKF01000025.1:0-12369 GCF_001672665.1 Mycobacterium sp. E2238
ACATCCGGCCGAGTTCGGCCGTCGCGTGGCGGGAGGCGGCCCACCCACGCAGCGCCTCGTGCCCCTGGCGGCCCCGGCGCCCGCTCCGGAGGCCCAGGTGCCCGCCCCGGCGCCGGCCCCGGCGGCTCCCGCTCCTGTTCCGGTTCCCGAAGCCCCGGCGCCTGCCCCGATTCCGGTCGCGCCGGCTCCCGCGCCGCCACCTCCGGTGGCGCCCGTTCCGGTGCCGATCCCGCTGCCGATCCCAGGCATCGGTGGACCGATCATCGGTGGGCCGCCCGGTGGCGGCTTCGGCGGTGGTCATGGCGGCGGAGACGAAGGTCACGGCGGCGGTGGCGGCGGGTTCCCCGGCATTCCGGGCTTCGGCGGCGGCCACGGCGGTTTCGGCGGTGGCCACGGTGGGTTCGGCCGGCACTAATCGGTTCGGGGCCAGCTGTCACCTGCCGTTTGCCTTCCGCTTAGGGAGGCGATGCAGTTAGCTCATCGCGACGACGTATACCGGTTACATGCGATGCACCGTCTTCGGCACCGGCTACCTGGGTGCCACCCACGCGGTCGGAATGGCGGAACTGGGACACGAGGTGGTCGGGGTCGACATCGACCCGGGCAAGGTCGCCAAGCTCGCCGGCGGTGACATTCCCTTCTATGAACCCGGCCTGCGCAAGCTGCTGACGAAGAACCTGGCAACGGGCCGCCTGCGGTTCACCACCGACTACGACATGGCGGCCGAATTCGCCGACGTGCATTTCCTCGGGGTGGGCACGCCACAGAAGAAGGGCGAGTACGGCGCCGATCTGCGCCACGTCTACGCCGTGATCGACGCCCTGGTGCCGCGGCTGACGAGATCGTCGGTGCTCGTGGGGAAATCGACCGTTCCGGTGGGAACCGCCGCCGAGCTGAACCACCGGGCGGCAGCGTTGGCGCCGCGCGGGGTCGACGTCGAGATCGCCTGGAACCCTGAGTTCCTGCGTGAGGGCTACGCGGTGCACGACACCCTGCATCCGGACCGCATCGTCCTAGGGGTCCAACAGGATTCGACGTGGGCCGAGGCGGCGGTCCGCGAACTCTACGGCCCCCTGCTTGCCGAGGGCGTGCCGTTCCTGGTGACGGACCTGCAGACCGCGGAGCTGGTCAAGGTTTCCGCCAACGCCTTTCTGGCGACGAAGATTTCGTTCATCAACGCCATCTCTGAGGTGTGCGAGGCCGCGGGCGCAGACGTCAGCGTGCTGGCCGACGCGCTCGGCTACGACCCCCGCATCGGCCGCCAATTCCTCAACGCGGGTTTGGGTTTCGGCGGTGGCTGCCTGCCCAAGGACATCCGTGCCTTCATGGCCCGCGCCGGCGAACTGGGCGCCGACCAGGCGCTGACCTTCCTGCGTGAGGTCGACAGCATCAACATGCGCCGGCGCAGCCGGATGGTGGAGCTCGCCAGCGCGGCCTGCGGCGGGTCGCTGCTGGGCGCCAATATCGCCGTGCTCGGTGCGGCGTTCAAGCCCGAATCCGACGATGTGCGCGACTCGCCAGCGCTCAACGTCGCTGGTCAGCTGCAGCTCAACGGCGCCGCGGTCAACGTGTACGACCCCAAGGCGCTCGACAACGCGCAGCGGCTGTTCCCGACGCTGAACTACGCGGTTTCGGTTGAGGAGGCGTGTGATCGCGCGGACGCGGTGCTCGTTCTGACCGAATGGCGCCAATTCATCGACCTCGACCCCGGCGACCTGGCCGACCGCGTGCGGGCCCGGGTCATCGTCGACGGCCGCAACTGCCTCGATGCCGCCCGCTGGAAGCAAGCGGGCTGGCGGCTGTTCCGGCTGGGGGCGCCGCGGCCCTAGCCGGCCGCTAGCCAGCGCTCGAAGGCGGGGCGGAATCGTGCGTCGGCTCGCATTCCGCCATCCGTCGCAGCTCCTGAGCCATGGCGCGATCTTCTTTCGCGAACTGGCGGTGCACAGCCGCGTGTTCCCGGTATTCGTCCCTGCGCCATAGACCGCAATAGGGACGAAGTCCTCTGCCCAGTGTGTCCTTGGTCGTTTGGCGCCGGCGAGTAGCCTGACCCGCGTGGATTATGCCGGTGCATTCCTGGAAGAAAACCGCGCATTTTCGGAGCTTTTCCGGGATGCGGACCAGTCCACGCCCGTGCCGACCTGCCCGGGGTGGGACCTGAATCAGCTGCTGCGCCACGTCGGCCGTGGCGACCGCTGGGCGGCGCAGATCGTGCGGGAGCGACTGCAGGAGTTTCTCGACTTCCGGTCCGTCGAGGGCGGCAAGCCGCCACCCGATCCGGCCGACGCCATCTCCTGGTTGCACGGCGGCGCGCAGCGGCTGGTCGACGCCGTCGAGCTGACGGGTGTGGAAACGCCGGTGTGGACCTTTCTCGGCCTCCGCCCGGCGAACTGGTGGATCCGCCGCCGCTTGCACGAGGTGGCGGTGCATCGGGCCGACGCGGCCATCGCGCTGGGCGCCGAATTCGCGCTGGATGCCGGCCTGGCCGCCGATGCGATCACCGAATGGCTCGAGCGCATCGCGATCCAGGCCGGCGGCGAAGGGGCGGCACTCCCGCTCGAGGGCGGAAACACCCTGCACCTGCACGCCACCGACCCTGGTCTGGGCGAAGCCGGCGAGTGGACTATCGGTGTCGACGACGGCCGGATCGCCTGGTCGCACGAGCACGGCAAGGGCACGGCGGCGTTGCGGGGCGGCGCGACCGAGCTGCTGCTGGCCATCCTGCGCCGGGTGCCGCTCGCCGACACGGGCATTCAGTTGTTCGGCGACGAGGCGGTGTGGCAGAACTGGCTGGACCGTACCCCGCTCTAGCCACGGCGGCTGGGCGCACACGGTAACTTGCAACCCATGACCACTTCGGAGATCGCCACCGTCCTGGCATGGCACGACGCGCTCAACTCGGCCGACCTGGAAACCCTGCTCGCGTTGTCCAGCGACGACATCGAGATCGGCGACGCGCACGGGGCCGCGCAGGGGCACGAGGCGCTGCGTGGGTGGGCCGCCTCCCGCCACGCGACGGCCGAACTCGGCCGGATGTACGTGCACGACGGGGTCGTGGTCGTCGAACAGAAGGTCAGCGCCCCGGACAATCCCGGGGCCGTGACAACCGCCGCGTCGGCATTCCGCGTGGTCCACGACCACGTGACGTCCGTGTTCCGGCACGACGACCTGGCGTCGGCGCTGGCGGCGACCGAACTCACCGAAAACGACCTCGTCAACTAAGCGCGGAACAGGGAGTCATTCATGCGCGGGATCATCTTGGCCGGCGGCTCGGGCACTCGCCTGCATCCGATCACCGTCGGCATCAGCAAGCAGTTGCTTCCGGTGTACGACAAACCGATGGTCTACTACCCGCTGTCCACCCTGATGATGGCCGGGATCCAGGACATTCTGGTGATCACCACCCCGCACGATGCGGCGGGCTTTCAGCGGCTCCTGGGCGACGGCTCACAGTTCGGGATCAACATCAGCTACGTGACGCAGCAAAGCCCCGACGGTCTGGCCCAGGCCTTCGTGCTGGGCGCCGACCACATCGGCAACGATTCGGTGTCGTTGGTGTTGGGCGACAACATCTTCTACGGCCCGGGGCTGGGCACCAGCCTGAGCCGTTTCCAAAACATAAGCGGCGGGGCGGTTTTCGCCTACTGGGTGGCCAACCCGTCGGAGTACGGCGTCGTCGAGTTCAGTGACGACGGCACAGCGCTGTCGCTGGAGGAGAAACCCAAGACGCCGAAGTCCAATTACGCGGTGCCGGGCTTGTATTTCTACGACAACGACGTGATCGAGATTGCCAAAGGCTTGAAGAAATCGGCGCGCGGTGAATACGAGATCACCGAGGTCAACCAGATCTATCTCAACCGGGGCCAGCTCTCGGTCGAGGTGATGGCCCGCGGGACGGCGTGGCTCGACACCGGCACGTTCGACTCCCTGCTGGACGCCAGCGATTTCGTGCGCACACTGGAACGGCGGCAGGGCCTGAAGGTCAGCGTCCCCGAGGAAGTGGCGTGGCAGCGGGGCTGGATCACCGACGAGCAGTTGGCCGAGCGCGCCCACACGCTGCTCAAGTCCGGATACGGCGGCTATCTGCTGGATCTGTTGGAGCGGAGCCGGTTTCACTAGGCTTCGCCAGCGCCGCGGCGATCGCCGTCGTCAGCGGCACCGACAGCGCCAGCGCGATGCCGCCCACCGCCGACCGCGCGATCTCGATGGCCACACTTTCGCTGGTCAGCACGTCGGTCAACGAGCGGTTGGCCACGCTGAACAGCAGCAATAGCGGCAGCGAGCTGCCCGCGTAGGCGAGCAACAGCGTGTACACCGTGCTGGCGATGTGGTCGCGGCCAACTCGGATGGCGCCCAAAAAGATTGCGCGCCGCGAGCCACCGAGGTGGGCGAGCTCGAACACCGTCGACGCCTGCGTCACCGTCACATCGTTGAGCACGCCCAGCGACCCGATGATGAACCCGGCGAGCAGCAGGCCGCTGATCGACACGTTGCCCAAATACGCGCTGACGGTGGCGTTCTGATCATCGGACAACCCGGTCAAATGGGCCACTTGTATTGCCGCCCAAGATAATCCCGCCGCCACCAACAGCGAAGTCAGGGTGCCCAGCAGCGCGGCGCTGGTGCGCAGGCTCACGCCGTGCGCCAAATAGATGACCGCGTAGAGGATGGCCGCCGCGGCCACCAGGGCCACCGGAACCGCGGGTGCGCCGTCGCGCAACGCAGGCAGCAAGAAGGCCACCAGGACCACGAACGCGACCCCGATGCCCACCAGCGCCAGCAGTCCCCGCCAGCGGGCAACGGCGACGATCACCACCGCGAATGCGACGGCCAGCGCGACCAACGACCAGCCACGTTCGAAGTCGTAGAACGCGTAGCTGGTGGCGCCCTGATCGTCGACCTGCCGGACGAGCCGAATGTGGTCTCCCACCGCGAATTTCGGCTGGCCCGGACCGGGGGAGGATTCCAGCAACGTGTTGGCGCCCGCATTGGGCCCGGAATCGATGGCCACCTGGGTCAGCACGCACCGCCCCGCGCCCGGCGGCGCCGGCTGAGGCGCGGTGGTGAGCACCTGGCTGACCGACGGGCTGCCGCAGTCACCCACGCCGCTGGACAGCACGTGTCCGGCCTGCGTGCTCACGGCGCCGCCGGCCGCATTCTGGAAGGGCATCGGGATGGCGACGTGCTGCCGGCTGGGCCACAGCGCGATGGCGCCACCCAGGACCGCCACCCCGATCGCCACCAGCAGCCCGACGACGATCCTGGCGGGCAGCGACTCAACCGGGGCCGGCCCGGACAGGCTGTGTGAATGCGAGTGCGAGTGCGTCACGCGGTCCACCGTAGAGGCGCCGGCTGCGAAGTTCCTTACTGGCGATAGCTGACCAGGAAGTTGCCCAGCCGCTCGATCGCCGCCGCCAGGTCGCGGGCCCACGGCAGCGTCACGATGCGCAGGTGATCCGGTGCCGGCCAATTGAATCCGGTGCCCTGCGTGACGAGGATCTTCTCCTGCAGCAGCAGGTCGAGGACGAGCTGTTCGTCGTCGGTGATGTCGTAGACCTCGGGGTCCAGCCGGGGGAACGCGTACAGCGCGCCCTCGGGTTTGACGCAGGACACCCCGGGAATCTCGTTGAGTTTCTCCCAGGCGACGTCGCGCTGCTCGAGCAGGCGCCCGCCGGGCAGCACCAGGTCTTCGATGCTCTGGTGGCCACCGAGGGCCACCTGGATGCCGTGCTGCGCCGGGACGTTGGGGCACAGCCGCATGTTGGCCAGCAGGTTGATGCCCTCGATGAAGCTCTCGGCGTGGTCCTTGGGGCCGGTGATCGCCAGCCAGCCCGCGCGGTAGCCGGCCACCCGGTAGGCCTTGGAGAGCCCGTTGAACGTGAGGCACAACATGTCGTGGGCCAGCGACGCCACGTTGATGTGCTTGGCGTCGTCGTAGAGGATCTTGTCGTAGATCTCGTCGGCGAGCAGCAGCAGTTCGTGCTTGCGCGCCAATTCCACCATCTGGGTGAGGACCTCGCGGCTGTAGACCGCGCCGGTCGGGTTGTTGGGGTTGATGATGACCAGCGCCTTGGTGCGCTCGGTGATCTTGGACTCCAGGTCGGCGATGTCGGGCTGCCACGCCTGCGTCTCGTCGCACAGGTAGTGCACGGGCGTGCCGCCGGCCAGGGAGGTCGACGCCGTCCACAGCGGATAGTCGGGCGACGGGATCAACACCTCGTCGCCGTTGTCGAGCAGGGCCTGCAGCGTCATCGTGATCAGCTCGGAGCACCCGTTGCCCAGGTAGACGTCGTCGACGTCGAAGCGGGGGAAGCCCTCGACCAATTCGTAGCGGGTGACCACGGCCCGGCGTGCGGGCAGGATGCCCTGCGAGTCGGAGTAGCCCTGCGCGTAGGGCAGCGCCTGGATCATGTCGCGCATGATCACGTCGGGCGCCTCGAAGCCGAACGGCGCCGGGTTGCCGATGTTGAGCTTGAGGATGCGGTGCCCTTCGGCCTCCAGCCGCGCGGCATGCTGGTGCACCGGGCCGCGGATCTCGTACAGAACGCCCTGAAGCTTGGACGACTGCGCGAAGACACGCTGCCGGTGGTGCGCGGATGCGTTCAGGGGCAGCTGGTGAGTGGTCACGTCACCAATGGTGCCACTTCTGTCCACCGAAATTTGCTGTCAAGCCGCAAAATCCCAGGTCAGCGCTTGCCCGGCGGACGGGCCCCGCGCGCGATACCCAGCCCCTTCACCGGTGGACCGGACGGTGCGTCCGCGCCGTCGGTCTCCTTTGCCGGCTCCCCTTTCGGCGCCGGCTCCGGCTCGGCTTGTTCGGGCTGAGCCTCCGCCTTGGGTGCCTGGGCGGCCGGGGCGGCCTTCTTGGCGCCCGGTCGTTTTGCGCCGGCGGCGATGCCCAGGCCCTTGACCGGCGCCGCGGGCGCCTTCTCGGCCGTGCCTTCGGCCGCCTCGGGCTCGGCTTGCTCGGGCTGAGCCTCGGCCTTGGGTGCCTGGGCGGCCGGGGCGGCCTTCTTGGCGCCCGGTCGCTTGGCGCCCGCTGCGATGCCCAACCCCTTGGCCGGGGCGGCGGGTGCCGCCGACTCCGCCGGCGCCTCCGTCTTGGCCTCGGCCTGGGCGGGCGCGGCCTTCTTGGCGCCGGGCTTCTTGGCGCCGCCGGCGATGCCCAGCCCCTTGGCGGGCGCGGGCGCGGATGCCTCGGCTTTGCCGTCGGCGGCGGGCTCGGCCGCCTTCTTACCGGGCTTCTTGGCGCCACCGGCGATGCCCAGCCCCTTGGCGGGCGCGGGCGCTGCGGGCGCGGCCTCGGACTTGGGGGCCGCCTCGGCGGGTGCCTCCTCGGTCTCCTTGGCCGGCGCCTCGACGGTGGCGGTGGCCTTGGGTGCCTGAGCCGCCCGCTTCTCCGCCTCCTTGGCGGCCGTGCCCTTCTCCGGCAGCGTCGCCTTGTCGTACTCGAGGGACCCGAGCAGCACCTGGGCGACGTCGAGCACCTCGACGCCGCTGCGGCCGGCCTCTTCCTGCCGGTCGTTGACGCCGTCGGTGACCATCACGCGGCAGAACGGGCAGCCGGTCGCGATCGTGGCCGCCCCGGTGGCCAGGGCCTCGTCGACGCGCTCGTGGTTGATCCGCTTGCCGATGTGCTCTTCCATCCACATCCGCGCGCCACCGGCACCGCAGCAGAAGCTGCGCTCGGCGTGCCGCGGCATCTCGGTGAGCGTCGCGCCCGCCGCCCCGATCAGCTCGCGCGGCGCCTCGTACACCTTGTTGTGCCGGCCCAGGTAGCACGGGTCGTGGTAGGTGATGTCCTGGGACACCGGCGTCACCGGCACCAGCTTGTTGTCGCGGATCAGCCGGTTCAGCAGCTGGGTGTGATGCAACACCGAGTAGTTCGAGCCCAGCTGCCGGTATTCGCGGCCCAGGGTGTTGAAGCAGTGCGGGCAGGTGACGACGATCTTGCGGTCGACGGTCTCCACGCCCTCGAACACCCCGTCCAGGGTCTCGACGGCCTGCTGCGCCAGCTGCTGGAAGAGGAACTCGTTGCCGGAGCGACGCGCGGAGTCGCCGTTGCAGGTTTCACCGGTGCCCAGCACCAGGTACTTCACCCCGGCGATGGCCAGCAGCTCCGCGACGGCCTTGGTGGTCTTCTTGGCCTTGTCGTCGTAGGCGCCGGCGCAGCCGACCCAGAACAGGTACTCGAAGCCGTCGAAGCTGTCCACGTCCTCGCCGTAGACGGGAACGTCGAAGTCCACCTCGTCGATCCAGTTGGTCCGGTCGGACGCGTTCTGGCCCCACGGGTTGGCCTTGGTCTCCAGGTTCTTGAACAGCACCGAAAGTTCCGAGGGGAACTCGGATTCCATCATCACCTGGTAGCGGCGCATATCGATGATGTGGTCGACGTGCTCGATGTCCACCGGGCACTGCTCGACGCAGGCGCCGCAGGACACGCAGGACCACAGCACGTCGGGGTCGATGACGCCGCCCTGCTCGGCGGTGCCGACCAGCGGCCGGGTGGCCTGCTCCGGGCCGGAGCCCATGACGCGGCCGAAGCCCGACTCGGGGACGTGGTGCGCCTCTGCGTGCTTCTCGCCGGCCAGTTCCTCGCCGATCCCGCCCTCCGGCGTGTTCTCGGCGGGCGATTCCTTATCCCCGAGGATGTAGGGCGCCTTGGCCATCCAGTGGTCGCGCAGGTCCATGATGACGAGCTTGGGAGACAGCGGCTTGCCGGTGTTCCAGGCCGGGCATTGCGACTGGCAGCGACCGCATTCGGTGCAGGTGGCGAAGTCCAGCATGGCCTTCCAGCTGAAGTCCTCGATCTTGCCGCGGCCGAACTCGGCGTCGTCGGGCGGGTTTTCGAAGTCGATCGGCTTGCCGTCGGCCTCGATCGGCAGCAGCGGGCCCAGCCCGTCGGGCAGCCGCTTGAAGATGACGTTGATCGGCGCCGTGAAGATGTGCAGGTGCTTGGAGTGCAGCACGATGATGAGGAAGGCCAGCATGACGGCGATGTGCAGGAGCAGGGCCGTCGTCTCGATGATCTCGTTGGCGGGCTGGCCGAGCGGGCGCAGGATCGCCCCGAAGAGCTGAGACAGGAAGGCGCCGTTGCCGTAGGGCAGCGTGCCGTTGTTGACCGCCGACCCGCGGACCAGCACGTAGGTCCAGATGACGTTGAAGATCATGAACAGCACCAGCCACGCGCCGCCGGTGTGAGAACCGTAGAACCGTGACGAGCGGCCGATTTCGCGCGGGCTGCGCATCAGCCGAATGATGGCGAACGTGGTGATGCCGAGGAAGACGGCGGTGGCGAAGAAGTCCTGCAGGAAGCCCAGCGCGTCCCAGCGCCCGATGATCGGGATGTGGAAGTTGTCCTGGAACAGCAGGCCGTAGGCCTCGATGTAGACCGTGAGCAGGATGAAGAAGCCCCACATGGTGAAGAAGTGGGCCAGGCCGGGGATCGACCACTTGAGCAGGCGGCGCTGCCCGAAGACCTCGGCGATCTCCGTCCAGATTCGCCGGCCGGGGTCGTCGGTGTGACCCGGCGCGGGCTTCCCGGACGTGACGAGCTTGAACAGCCACAGGACCCGTCGTCCGGCGAGCGCGGCCACGACCAGCGTCATGCCCATGCCCACGATGAGTCTGATCAGCATCTGCGTGGTCACAGAAGGTCTCCCCAATGCATGTTTGATTCAGCCTGCGAATTGTTTGCCTGCTTAGCCCTGCTCATAGTTACATCTCCGCAGCTTCCGCCGCGAGAAAGGCTGCCCTAACTTGGAGGTCCGCGGTGCCCGTGGCCTGCCGTATCAGCGGGCCCGTGTGACCCTCGTCGCCGGGACCGGCCGCGTCAGCCCCGCGGTACGAAGGGCGGCAGCAGCGGCCGGAACCGGGTCGTCGTCGGGGGTGCGGCTGTGGTGGTCGCTTGCGACGTCGTGGGCGGCGCGGTGGTCGTCGTCGGCGGGGGCGTGGTCGTCGTGGTGGTCGGCGGCGGCGTCGTGGTGGTGGTGGTCGTGGTCGGCGCCTCGGTCGTCGTGGTGGTCGGCGGCTGTTCGGACGACGACGGCGGCGGTGGCGGCGGCGGGAGGACCGTCTCGGTGGTGCTGCCGTTGGGCTCCGTGATGGTCACGGTTTGCGACGTTTGCGGCGGAGCCGGCGTGTTGGGCGGTGTGGTGTTGACCGGATGGGACTTGGGGCGGCCAAGGGTCAGGGCCAACACGATGGCTACCAGGATCGCCGCGGCCGCCCCCGCCACCAACAGGACCAGCGCGGTGCGTTTGTACCAGGGCAGTGGGCCCTCTTCGGCGGCGTAGCGATCGCCGGCTCCGTAGCCGGAATCCGTTGCCTCCTGGGAGTACTCGCCCGTGGCGTCGCGCCCGGTGTAGGGCACCGGCTCGTCGCCGTCGGCGTCCTGGGACCAGGCCAGGGCGCCGTCCACATCGGTGGCCTGGGCGGCCGCCGCGGCCTGGGTCATGTCGATGCCGGCGGTGCCGACCATCTCGGTCGGCGTTTCCACCACGGGGCCCATGGCGGTCGGGGCGCCGCCCGCCGCCTGCTGGTCACCGAGCACGGCCGCTCCAATGGCGGCGCTGACCGCGGGCTGCGGTGGGGTGTGCACCGGCACCTGAAAACGCTCCGACAGCCGCGCGGCGATTAGCGGGATGCCGGCACCTCCGCCCACCGCCGCTACGGCAGCGAGCCTGTCCCTTGCAATCCCGTTGCGGCGCAACACTTCTTCGACGGTGCCCAGGAACCGGTCCAGCGGTTCGGCGATCAGCTGCTCCAGCTCGGCGCGCGACAGCTGCGCGTTCGCACCCGGAGCCATCGCGATCGAGGCCGTCGCGGCGGTCGACAGCTGTTCCTTGGCGCGCCGGCATTCGCCGAGCAGGCGGCTTTGCGAGCCGATCCGCACGGTGCTGCCCAGGTCGGCCATGGTGTCGTCAGAGGCCCGCAGGCGACCCAGGACGAGCTGATCGATCGCGTCGCCGGAGAAATCGGCCGATCGCGCCGTCGTGCCGACGCGGGTGAAGCCGGACCCGGCGTCCATCAGGGTGACGCTGGTGCCGCTGGCTCCGAAATCGCACAGCGCGACGACGCCGGCGGTCGGGAACGCCGGTCTGCCGCGGAGCCCCGCGAGCGCGGCGGTGGCGTCGGACACGAGCACCGGCGCCACACCGCCGCGGGCAAGGTCCGGCTGGGCGAAGAATTCCTCACGCAACGCGGTGAACTGGGCGTCGGACCAGTACGCGGGCACGGCAATGGTGATCGGGGAGCCGTAGCCGACGGTGCGCGCCATGGCTTCGATCGCTTCGACCGTCAGCACCTCGCCGAGGTACTTCGTTCCATCGGCCGCCACCAGTGGGGACCGGTCGCCGACGCGCTCGACGAATCCGCGCAGCACCATCCCGTTTTCGGTCAGGTTCGGGTTCTCTTCCGGCAGGCCGACTTCGGTTGGCCGGCGTTCGAAGAGCGTCAATACCGCGCTGCGGACCACCGGCGGCCTGCCCGCGCGGGCAGCCACCAGGTTGGCCGCCCCAATCGACAGCCCGAGCGACTCGCTCATGCCCCGCACCCCACTTCCGATCGCCCGGTGGTCCTCACCATAGCGGCCGAGACGGTCAGCGCAGGCCGGGCGGGACCGTGATCGCCGTGGGCACCCCCGGAATCGTGATCACGGAGGGCACCTGCGGCAGGTGATGCTTGTGCGTCGGCTCCTGCTGGCTCGGCTGGCGCGTGGGCTGCTGCGTGGGCTGCTGTGCCGGCGCCTCGACCGCGCTGCTGGTGGTCGGCGTCGTGGTGGTGGTCGTCGGAGCGGTCGTAGCGGTGGTCGTCGTCGTGCTCGTGCTGCTGGTGCTCGGGGACGGGCTGGTGCCTTGCCCACCCTGCAGCAGCTCGGTGATGCCGTAGACGATCAGGGCGATCAGGATCGCGACGAAAACCAACCAGGCGATCAGCAGCGGGGGCTTGCGATACCACGGAGTGGGTTCGGCCTCCAGGTTGTCGAACGCCTCGGGCTGCTCGAACCCCTCCGGCGGGTTCGCGGGGGGTTCGCCGGTGGTCGGCGGCTCAGCGACGCCGTAGTCGGCATGCCGGGTCGCCTGGTCGTGGAAGTCGTCGGGTGGGCCGTTGCGTGCCACGGCACCGATGGTACTGACACCACCTGCCAGCCTCCTGAGCGCGCCTTCAGAACGTGCCGACCCTGCCGAGCGCGGCCCGCACGCGCCCCCGCGCCCGGTCGAGCCGGACGGCGGCCTCGGCCGCGCCGACGCCCGCGAGCAACGCGACGATCGCGGTCTTGGCATGACCGCCCGCGGCGGCCAGCGCGGCGGCCGCGGTCTCCTCGTCGACGCCCGCCGCGTCGCGCACGATGCGCACCGCGCGCCGGCGCAG
>NZ_LZKF01000026.1:0-6325 GCF_001672665.1 Mycobacterium sp. E2238
GCGGTGCCGTTCCCTCACGCGCGGCACTGGCGGCCAGCGCTTCACTTTCCCGTCGCGCCTTGAGCATTCCGGCCGGGGCGACGTCCTCGATCGGCAGCCCGCGGCGGGCCGCCACCTCCTCGGGACGCTGCAGCAGCTTGAGCGCGGTGACGGTGGCATGCACCACGTTGATCGCGTTGTCGCTGCCCAACGACTTGGCCAGGATGTCGCGCACCCCGGCGCATTCCAGCACCGCACGCGCCGCGCCGCCGGCGATCACACCGGTACCCGGGCTGGCCGGGCGCAGCAGCACCACGCCGGCGGCGGCTTCACCCTGCACCGGGTGCGTGATGGTGCCGCCGATCAGCGGCACGCGGAAGAAGCCCTTGCGCGCCTCTTCGACGCCCTTGGCGATGGCGGCCGGAACTTCCTTGGCCTTGCCGTAGCCGACGCCAACCATGCCGTTGCCGTCGCCGACGATGACCAACGCGGTGAAGCTGAAGCGCCTACCACCCTTGACCACCTTGGAGACACGGTTGATGGCGACGACCCGCTCCAGGTAGTTGCTCTTGTCGCCGTCGCGGTCGCGGCCACCCCGCCCGCCGCCATCGCGCCGGCCGCGGCTGTCGCGGTCGCCGCGCGAGTCACGGCTGTCTGGGGCGCCCTGCCCGCCGGCCGACTGTTCCGCCATTATGCGGTCCTTCCAGTCTTGTTCGAGGTCTCGATCATCTAGAAACTCAATCCGTTCTCGCGGGCGGCATCGGCCAGCGCCGCGATCCGTCCGGCGTAGGTGTAACCGCCGCGGTCGAACACCACGGTGTCGATGCCGGCGGCCTTGGCGCGCTCGGCGATCAATTGGCCCACCCGCACGCTGCGGGCCTTCTTGTCGCCCTGCAGGCCGCGCACGTCGTCCTCGATCGACGACGCCGCGGCCACCGTGGTGCCGTTCTCGTCGTTGACCAGCTGCACGTGAATGTGCCGCGCCGACCGGTTGATGACGAGCCGCGGACGCTCCGGGGTGCCCGCGATCTTCTTGCGAAGCCGGGCGTGCCTGCGCAGCCGCGAGACCCGACGAGTTGCGGATACGCTCTGCCCCACCGGCTTTCGCGCGGCGGTGTCAGCTTGTTTTTGCGCCATGACTACTTACCTGTCTTTCCGACCTTGCGGCGGATCTGCTCGCCCTCGTAGCGCACGCCCTTGCCCTTGTACGGGTCGGGACGGCGCAGGCGGCGGATGTTCGCCGAGATCTGGCCGACCTTCTGCTTGTCGATGCCGGTGATCGAGAACTTCGTCGGGGATTGCACCGCGAAGGTGATGCCCTCGGGCGCCTCGATGACCACGGGATGGCTGTAGCCCAGCGCGAACTCGAGGTTGGCGCCCTTGAGCTGCACGCGGTAACCGACGCCGAAGATCTCCATCTTGGTGGTGTAACCCTCGGTGACACCGGTGACCAGGTTGGACACCAGGGTGCGCGACAACCCGTGCAGCGAGCGGTTGCGCCGCTCGTCGTTGGGGCGGGTGACCACGATTGCGCCGTCGTCGTTGCGGGCCACCGTAATCGGCTCGGCGACCGTCAAATTCAGGCTGCCCTTGGGCCCCTTCACCGAGACGTTCTGTCCCTCGATCGTTACGTCGACTCCGCTGGGAACCGGAACCGGCTGCTTACCAATGCGCGACATGTCTACTCCCTCACCACACGTACGCGAGGACTTCGCCGCCCACGCCCTGTCTGGCTGCCTGACGATCGGTCAGCAGGCCCGAGGAGGTCGAGATGATCGCCACGCCCAGGCCGCCGAGCACGCGCGGCAGGTTGGTGGATTTCGCGTACACCCGCAGACCGGGCTTGGACACGCGCCGCAGTCCGGCGATGCTGCGCTCCCGGCTCGGTCCGTACTTGAGCTGGACGATCAGCGACTTGCCCACCCGAGCGTCTTCGGTCCGGTAATCGCTGATGTAACCCTCGCTCTTGAGGATCTGGGCGATGTTGGCCTTGAGCTTGGAGTGCGGCAGCGTCACCTCGTCGTGATACGCCGAATTGGCGTTGCGCAGACGTGTCAAGAAGTCTGCGATCGGGTCCGTCATAGTCATCGAGCGCTGCTCCTCTTCATCGCTACGGCCCCCTCGCCGCTGCGCTGCTGGGGGTGCCCCCACTGCGTCGTCGTCATCGCGGTCATGACAGCGTTGGTACCTTCCTCGCGGTGGTTCCCGGTCCGGGCCTGTCGCGTGCCTGTTCTGGGTTGGTCTCGGGGTCCTGGCTCTTACCAGCTGCTCTTTTGCACGCCGGGCAGTTCGCCCGCGTGCGCCATCTCGCGCAGGCAGATCCTGCACAGGCCGAACTTGCGGAACACCGCGCGCGGCCGGCCGCACCTGTTGCAGCGCGTGTAGCCGCGCACCGCGAACTTCGGTTTGCGTGCGGCCTTATTGACCAGTGCCTTCTTCGCCATCTACTCAGTTCTCCTTGAAGGGAAAGCCGAGGGCCCGCAACAGCGCTCGTCCTTCGTCGTCGGTCGTCGCCGAGGTGACGACGTTGATGTCCATGCCGCGAACCCGGTCGATCTTGTCCACGTCGATCTCGTGGAACACCGACTGCTCGGCCAGCCCGAACGTGTAGTTGCCCACACCGTCGAACTGCTTGGGCGAAAGGCCGCGGAAGTCACGGATACGGGGCAGTGCGATCGAGGTGAGGCGGTCGAGGAACTCCCACATCCGGTCTCCGCGCAGGGTGACACGCGCACCGATCGGCATGCCCTCGCGCAGCTTGAACTGCGCGATGGACTTGCGCGCCCTGCGGATCTCGGGCTTCTGCCCGGTGATCAGCGCAAGGTCGCTGACCGCGCCGTTGATCAGCTTCGCGTCCCGCGCCGCATCGCCGACGCCCATGTTGACAACGACTTTCGTCACGGTCGGGATCTGCATGACGTTCCCGTAGCCGAACTGCTGCTGCAACGAATCGCGAATCTCGCTGCGGTAGCGCTCTTTCAGGCGCGGCTGCACCTTCTCTGCAGTGGTCATCAGATGTCCTTGCCGTTGCGCTTGGAGATACGAACCCGCTTGCCGGTCTCCTCGTCGACCCGGTAGCCGACGCGGGTGGGCTTACCGTCGGAATCAACCACCATCACGTTGGAGGCATCGATCGGCGCCTCCTGGGTGACGATTCCACCCGACTGGGCTCCGCGCTGGTTGCTCGAAACCGCGGTGTGCTTCTTGATTGAGTTGACGCCCTGGACCAGGACCCGGTTGCGCTCCGGGTAAACCTTGAGCACCTTGCCCTTGGCGCCCTTGTCCTTGCCGGCGATGACCAGAACGGTGTCGTCCTTCTTGATTTTCATCTACAACACCTCCGGGGCCAGCGAAATGATCTTCATGAACCGCTTCTCACGCAGCTCGCGGCCGACGGGGCCGAAGATGCGCGTGCCGCGCGGGTCGTTGTCGGGCTTGATGATCACCGCGGCGTTCTCGTCGAACTTGATGTAGCTGCCGTCCGGGCGGCGGCGCTCCTTGACCGTGCGCACCACCACGGCCTTGACGACATCCCCGCGCTTGACGTTGCCGCCGGGAATGGCGTCCTTGACGGTGGCGACGATGACGTCCCCGATGCCGGCGTAGCGTCGCGACGAACCGCCGAGCACCCGGATGCACAAGATCTCCTTGGCGCCGGTGTTGTCGGCGACCTTCAGCCGCGATTCCTGCTGAATCACTCGATCTCCTGACCTGGTTGCGTGTGCACGGCAGGAGGCAAGCCACAGCCCACCGAATCACCTGACATGCGCGGTCTTTGTCACCGAAGGGCACGCGGGGCCGATTCGCACCGGCCGAGGTCTGCCCAAGGCAACCCCTAGAGTCTAGGTGACGACCAGCTCAGAGCCAAATTCGCGGCCGAGGCGGCTTCCGGGCGGGCTCAAGGAGCCGTTCCGCCGATTCTCCGGATATCGCCGAGGTGGTGCACGCCTTCGTGCATCGCCTGGCGCACGAACCAGCGGGCAGTGCGCCGTTCGCCCGGCAGCCGGGTCCCGGTGCGGTCCCAGTCATGGTCTTTGATGCGCGCGACCTCGTCGCGGAAGCCCGCAACGGCGGCCGCCAGCTCCTCGAGCGTGGCGTCGATGTCGCAATCGTTGTACCGGAAGCGGCGGGCCCGCAGATCGTTGAACATCGGCTCGCACGCAGGCTCGCGCTCGGTGCGGACGCGGTACAGCCGAATGGTGAAGGAGACGTAGACGTCCCGCAGATGGCAGAGGTATTCGGCGACCGACCACACTTCGGGACTGGGGCGTGACCGTCGCGATCCAGGCGGGATCGCCGAGATCGCCTCCAAAATCGCGTCCGGCAGGCCGGCGATGACACCGACCGCGTCGTCGGGCCGAATATCCGAGTAATTCATTCCACAATCAGCGCAGACGTGGTCTTCGGCGGCCAGTGGGGGCAGGGACGCGGGCATGCCCAAATCCTCCCTCAGATCGGTGGCGACCCGTTCGGACGACCTGTTGGGCTGTGGCACATCCCCGCGGCTCAGCCGTCGATGTGCACCGGCGGGTCGGCGAAGGCGGGATCCGCAGGGCGCTGGTCGGGGCCCATCGACTCGCAGTGGCCGTCGGGCACCAGGTAGGAACTGGCGCCGTTGGGAATCAAGCGCGGAACCGCCACGCAACGTTGCCAGGTGCCGTCGGGCTGGACCGGTCCGTCGCACTTACTGAGGACGTTTCCGCCGTACTGGCAGCCCGCGCTGGCCGGCGGCGCCGAAGCGATCAGCTCCGCGGCCAGGAGCAGCCCGGCCAATCCCCCGACGATGCCGCGCTTCATGCTTGCCTCCCGTCGCATCGCCGCTGGGGCGCGCCGAGCGCTTGGGGTGCACCTAGCTCGGCGGCCCAGCCAGCAGCAATGACGCTACCGCTTAGGCCCGCGGTATTCGCTTCCTTTGAGGTCCCGATTCGACGGATTGCGACGAGCATGGGACCGGGCCGAACCCGTGACCGGCGGTCAGAACGGCGGTGGTTCGCCGTCGGGCGGTGTTGCGGGTCCGGCGCGTTGGGCTAGTCGGGCGTCCCGGTTGTGTCGGCGTTCGGTGGCGATGCGCCGGGTGCGGTCCTGGGTGCGGGTGCGTCGCCGGGTGGGCATCATGGCCGTGCGTTCGTTGCAGTAGTCCTGGGGTGGGTCGGCTTCGGCGGCCGCGATCGCCCCGGTGGCCCGGCACAGGCTCGGGAACAGCAGGGCGCTGCCCGGGGTGGTGACGTAGGTGCGCCCGGCCGGGGAGGTCAGGATCAGCGTTCCATTGGGCAATTGCTTCTCCTGCCACCCCCAGAAGGTTTTCACCAAATGGTGAGAGCGAATGATCAAATCACGTTCTTGCTGCTGGTCGGCGTGCGCGCCTACTACACGAGCTACGCCGAGACCGTCTAGGACGAGGTGAACGTCGCCCTGCTGCGCAACAACGCCAACCCCAGCTGGCCGTCGGAGACCTGAAGCGCAACGCCCTCACCACGCTGCGTAACCAGTTCAAACCGCCGGAAAATTAGGACCCATCGTGGCGGGCGAACTGAGCGATTAAACGACGACACACTTCGCGACACGCCCGAAAGGCGTCGGTCCTCAGTCATACGCTGTCCAACGAGCGAAACCCCCGTTGCAGCGGGGGCTTCGTTCGGGTTGCACCTCGATCAGGAAAGGAGGTGATGCCCGTGCCGAAACGGCGTAACAGGCGCCGTTACCGGCTGAGAATCGTGCTGACTCTCAGTTGGGAGCCTCCATAACTTAGAAGGCTCTGGTGCAGCGGGGTGGTCGTCTACCGGCGGCCACCCCGTTTTCACGGGTATTTAGTTGGTTGCGTCTACGCAATACAACGTAGGCTAGCGCGCTGTATCGGGTTGTACCGTACGACACCGGCGGCGTGTCTCGAGGGCCAGTTTGCACCCAGGCACCGACAAGCCAGGCCCCGCGCCTCGGCGGCAGGAGAGCGACCCGCCGAGCGCGCGCCCGACACCCACATCCGACGCCGGCCGCGGCCGCTCGGTTCCACCGCGCCAGCGGGACTTCATCGACGCCGCCGACGTCGGCCACAAAAGCTGCAAATATAGAACGGCCGATGACTTGCGAGAACAGGATTTGCTGATGACCAATCCTGTGTACAACGTCCACACCCTCCTGGGAGTTTGTACCTGATAGCTGCGTTGGTTGCGCGGGAAATACCTGGCCAGTGCGGTTGCTTTCGACGGTGGCCGGAAGCTCTGAGGGGTGTGCTGCGGACAAACTGCGGACGGCCAATCACAGCTTGTCCGAGTTCGACACGGAGTAACAACAAAGTCGAGGTAGCGGAGGCGCCTGGTGAGCGGCCGATAGCCTCAGCGGCATGACC
>NZ_LZKF01000027.1:0-66110 GCF_001672665.1 Mycobacterium sp. E2238
CAACGGCCCCGAACCCGGACCCGCATACATCCGACCGGAATTAACCTCCGGCGGTAACGCCCCGAAGTCAAACACCTGTTCTCCTCAGTTGGCCGCGATCGCTGGCGGTCGCGGCAGTCGCATCGGATCAGTGGTGGCCGTGGTCACGGCTTCGTAAGCAATTGCCACCCGTAGGTCGCTGACCGCCCGGAATCACCGACTCAGACCTCACGGTCTGCCACCCCAGTCGGCGGGCTGGCCGGCGCATTCCGCCGATCCCTTGTCCGGCGTCCAAATGTGGTCTCGTACCACGCTTCTCGGACACCCGGGTCAGGAACAACGTGCACCTTTAGCCTCGATTGATCCCCTGCTGTCAGCAACCGAGCGACAGTTCACGGTCTTCCCGAACTGTCGCTCGTCCATGAGATTAGTTCGTTATCGTGGGCACGCCGATACGCGACGCCAACTGTTCATTCCAGGCCAGCCACTGTTCACTCCCAGTCGACTGCCGTTCATTTCGACGAACTGATTGTTCATCCGCGGTTTGCTTTCAACGCGGGTCGGATGTCAGTCCTCTTCGAGAACCAATGCCATTTCCGGGCAGGAAGCCACACCGTCACGAGTCAGCTGCTCGTCCTCGGGCCGCACCTCGTGCTCTTCGAGGATCGAATAGCCCGAGTCGTCGATCGGGAACAGCTTCGGATCAACGGCGTAGCACTGGGCGTGGCCAACGCATTTGGATTGTTCGAGACGAACCCTCATCAGGTTTCCTCCCTACCCGGCTCGGCTGAGTGATCGAGACGGAGATCAGCCGCTCGCTCGAGTGTAGAAGATCCTCGCGGAGCGCGACCGGCCGCCGTAAACCGGCCAGCGGTCGGATTCGTGTCCCTTTGCGACACATGCGATATTGGGGTTCAGCGAAAATCGGTGCCGACGACGTCCCCGCCGCTTCGGTTGCCGAGATCAGACAGACATGCGGAGAGCCCATGAGCACTCCTGGCGAAGGCCAGCAAGCCACGTTCCACCTGCCACGGCTCGATTTCGAGAAGTTGCCCATGGCCCTGGACCGGGGCGTCGGGTGGAAAACGCTGCGGGACGCCGGGCCCGTGGTGTTCATGAACGGCCACTACTACATCACGCGCCGCGAAGACGTGCTGGCCGCGCTACGCAATCCCAAGGTGTTCTCGTCGACGATCCTGCAGCCCCCCGGGCACCGATTACCGGTGCTGCCGCTGGCGTTTGACCCGCCGCAGCACACGCGTTATCGGAAGGTGCTGCAGCCGTTCTTCAGCCCGCTCGGTCTGAGTAAGTCCCGCCCGGTGCTGGAGCGCCATGCCGCCGAAATGATCGCTGCGCTTGCCGCGCAGGGCAAGTGCGAAGTGATGGCCGACTTCGCACACCTGTACCCGTTTCAGGTCTTCATGGACCTCTACGGCCTGCCGCTGGAAGATCGCGATCGGCTGATCGATTGGAAGGACGCCGTCGTCAACGACAAGCCCTACATCACCCAGGATGACATCCAGAAGAGTGAGCTGCTGCTGACGTATCTGGCCGATGCGATCCAGCAACGCCGGCAGAACCCGGGAACCGACATGCTGTCGCAAATCATGAACAGTGACGGCGATTTCAGCGATCTGGAACTGCTGGGCATGAGCCACCTGCTGGTGCTGGCCGGCCTGGACACGGTGACGGCGGCGATCGGATTCTGCCTGTTCGAGCTGGCGCGCCGACCACAGCTGCGCGAGTTGCTGCGCGACAACCCAAGGCAGATCCGGGTTTTCATCGAAGAGATCGTCCGGCTGGAACCTTCGGCGCCGGTGGCGCCCCGGATCACCACCGAATTCGTCAACATCGGCGGGATGACTTTGCCCCCTGGGACGTCGGTGCGGTTGTGCATGGCCGCGGTCAACCGAGACGACAGCGATGCGACGTCGGTCAACGAATTGGTGATGGACGGAAAGGTGCACCGGCACTGGGGGTTTGGGGGCGGGCCGCACCGCTGCCTGGGGTCCCACCTGGCCAGGATCGAACTGACGGTGATCGTCGGGGAATGGCTCAGGCAGATTCCCGACTTCGACGTTCCCGCGGACTATGTTCCCGCGATCAATTACCCGTCAAAAAGCTTCGCGCTCAAAGAATTACCGCTGCGCTGGGGCTGAATCCAGCCAGCCCCAACGCAGCGGTATTCCGTCTTACTTGCGCAACTCCGTCGCCGCCACCTGTACGAACACGCCGGTGTCCTCGGCCATC
Source organism: Mycobacterium sp. E2238 (assembly GCF_001672665.1). Lineage (NCBI taxonomy): Bacteria > Bacillati > Actinomycetota > Actinomycetes > Mycobacteriales > Mycobacteriaceae > Mycobacterium > Mycobacterium sp. E2238. Next base: position 2,230 of record NZ_LZKF01000027.1, read on the forward strand.
AGTAGGCCTCGACCGCGGGGCAGCGGGCCACCCTTCATCTTTCCGCGGATGAATCCCTCGTCCGGGTCGGCGTCCATCACCAGCAACGGCGCGTTCGCCTGGGCCAGGGCCCGCAACATCGGATCGCTGCCCGCCGAAGACCAGCCACCGAAGGTGCGGGTCACCAGAACGTGCAACCCGACGTCGGCGGCCCGGGTCACCCACGGCGCGGCCTTGTGCAGCGGCGAATCGAATCCGGCCGGCAGCTGCTGGATGTCGTCGACGATCAGGAAGATCTCCGGGCCGCTCCACCACGACCGCGACAACAACTCCTCCGCGGACAGGCCGGGCGGCGGCTCGCGTCCGGCCAGGACGGCGGCCAGCTCGCCCATCATCGCCTGGACGCCGTCGAGGTTGTACGCGAACTTCTCGACGTAGTCCGAACCCAGGGTGGTCAGCAGCTGACGGCGTGGGTCGACCAGCCACACCTGTGCCGACGGCTGGCCGGCCGGTGGCGGTGGTGCGCTGCTGGCTCCCGGTGCGTACAGCCGGCCGATTTCGCTCATGATGGTGGCCAGCGTGGTGGTACGCCCACATTCGCGTCGACCCGTCACCATCAGGTGCGCATTCTCGGCGAAGTTGAGGTACACCGGCGACAAGTCCAATTCGGAGATGGCCCAGGCGATTCCGCCCGCGCCGACACCCTGCCGGGTGTCCCGCGCGGCCAGTTCCCGCAACTGCTCCACGTCGAACCGGGCGGGGAGCCGGCGCACCGGCGGGGCCTGGCCGCTGGTGAGACGGCTGACCGCGTCGATGACGCTGTCGGACTCGAAGACGTAGTCGGGCGTGGTGGCGAGCGCGGGCCGGGCCACCAAAGTGTGCAGACCGGCCTGCGGGTCGGAGTCCAGTCGGACGTAGTTGACCGCGACCATGCCGCGGCCCGGCTTGACCGGAACGTCCTTGGCGAACCGGGACCGCACCAGCTTGGCGTCTTCCACGGCCGCCAGCCGCAATTCGACCCGGGAGCCGAAGCCGCTGCGCACCGGGGGCCGCAGCTCGGACTCGCGGTCGGCGGTGACGATCACGTGCACACCGAACGACGGGCCCTGGTTGATGATCAGGTTCACCTGCTCGATCAGCACCTCGTTCTCTTCGGCCAGCGCCCGGTAGTTGTCGACCACCAGGTAGACGTCGCCGAACCCGTCGTTGGGGACGGGGCCGGGCTCGCCGCCGAACTTGCGGCGCCGGAAGACCTCCATCGAGGCGATCCCGTACTCGAGGAAGGTGCTCTTGCGCTGACGCACCAGCGCCAGCAGCTCGGCCACCGTGCGGCGCACACCGTACGGGTCCGTCGGACCGGCCACCTCACCCACGTGCGGCAGCCGGGCGACGGTGGTCAGCGCGGTGCTGCTGTAGGCCAGGCAATAGAACTGGACCTGCTCGGGGGTGTGGGTCAGCGCGGCCGAGCAGATCAGGGTCTGCAGGGCCGTGGTCTTACCCGAACCACCGGCGCCCAGGATCAGCACGTTGGCGCCCGGACCCGAGGTGTCGACCGTCCACGGCGGCTGGTCGTGCTTGAACGGACGGTCGATGATCCCGATCGGGAAGACCAGGTCGCGCGCCGTGCCGTAATCCTCCTGCCACGGGTGGCCGAGGAACCGGTTGACCAATTCGTCGATCGGGATCGGCTGGTTGAGCGGCGGTTGCCACAACCGGTACGGCTCGAAGTCGATCTTGCGCAGCTGATCGATGATGACCGTGCCGACCTTCGGAACCCGGATGCCCTCGACGTCGTCGTCTTCGCGCGGCAGGCCGTCGGCCTCCAGCGTCTCACCATTCGTGATGGCGGCCGGCGTGAGCTCCGGTCCGCCCACGCTCACCTCGAGCGGGGTGAACGAGTTGGTAAACAGTTGCGGCCGAACGTAATCGATGCTGTGCACCAACGCGGGCGCTTCCTCGCCGTCATCGGTGAGCCCGCGGGGGAAGTAGTCCCGCCACAGGAACTCGGCCTGGAACCGGACGATGTCCTCCAGGCTGCGCCGGAAGTAGCCCAGGCCCGCCTGCGCCGGCAGGTTCACGGCGTTCGGCACACCGGCGGCCTGCGCCGCACCGGCGGTGCGCGCCTTCAGCACCAGCCGGTAACCCATGTTCTCCATGAGCTTTTCGGCACGGCTCTCGATGGTCTGCGACGCCATCATCAGGTGGATCCAGTAGGCGCGGCCCTGCCGGCCGATCGAGTCGAGCACGTCGACCGCGGTCGGCATGATGCGGAACCATTCGTAGAACTCGTCGATGACCACCACCAGCATCGGCAGCGGCGCCATGTCCTGGCCGCGCGCCCGCATCCTGAGGCGGACGGAGTTGTACTCCTTGGCGTCGTCGACACCGGCGCTGTCGCAGATCGCCTTGCGCCGGGCGATCTCGCCCCAGAGGGCGTCGAGGAAGCGCTCCATCAGCGCCTGGTCCTCTTCCAGGTCGGTGATGATCCGCGACACGTGCGGCACCCCGGCGAACGGCTTGACCGCCGATCCACCCTTGAGGTCGGCCAGCACGAACTGCAGCTCTTCCGGCGGGTGGCTGAGCATCAGCGACTCGATCACGGTTCGCACCAGGGTCGATTTACCCGAACCGGTCGTACCGGACATGACGCCGTGCGGGCCGTCACCGCCCTCGTCGAGCGACTTCATGTCCAAGAACAGCAGCTCGCCGTTGTCGGAACGAACACCGAACGGTGCCCGCAACCGCGACCGGCCCATCGAGTCGTTGCGGCTGCCCCACAACGACTCGAAGTCGATGCGGCCCGGATCGTCGATTCCGTAGTAGGCCATGATGTCTCGGGCGCCGATGTGGGCGACCCGCTGACCGATCTCTTCGTACGCCTCGGCGAGCCGCCAGCGGGCCAGCGCCTGAGCGAATTCCTCGGCCTCCGCGATGCTGATGTGGTCCGTGAGCGCGAAGAACCACGGCTTCTCGTCGATCACCATCCAGGTGTCGCGGTCGCGGGGCAGCGCCTCGATCACGCCCTTCTCGTCGAACCGCAAGGTGCGCTCGGGGACCGCCGTCCACATCGAGGCGCCGGTCAGGTCGAAGAACGTCACCCCGTCGACGCCCTCGGAGCTGATCACGTACTCCCACTGGGGGTCGACGACATCGGCGACGATCACCGTGTGGGGCGTCGGAGTCTGCGCCGACGAACTCGCGTGCCGCGGCGTGAAAGAGCCACGGCCGGCGAACAATTCGGCCTGCTCGGCGGCGAACTCGCGCACCGAGCTGTAGACCATCCGCGCGTTCCCCGCCGCGTCCTGACGTCGCGGGTCGCCGAAGTGCGGAAGCCACTTCACCCAGTCCCACTCGTCCAGATCCGAGGTGACGACGACCATCTGCACGTGGTCCGGGCCGTGCGAAAACGCCAGCTGGCAGATGATCGCCCGCATCAGTCCCAGGACCTGCTCCCGCTCCCCGTCGAGCGAGTACCAGGGTTCGACGAGCAGCGAGATCATCTTGGGCAGGTTGTAGACGACGCTTTGGTAGCGCCCGAATTCCTGCAGCGCCTTACCCGTCACCGGCTCCAGCTCGATGTCGGTCGGCATGTTCTGGGGCTCACCCCAGGTCACCTCGGGGCGCGTCATGCCGACGCCCACTCGCACCACACCGAAGTTGAGGTCCTTGCCGTCGGGCTTGCGTTCCCACATCCGCGACGACCCCACCGCGGCGGACAGCGTGGTGGGCGCCGGGTGGAACCACCGGTAGTTGGCGTCCATGCTGTCGGCCGACTCGTGGGCGGTCTCGCGCAGCATGTCCAGCATCAGCATGAACTGGGCGCGCATCGCGTCCAGCTTCGGCCGGCTCATCTGCTGCTGACCGCCGAACCGGCCGCCGAACATCATCATCGCGACGCCACCGATCATGAAGATCGGGAAGATGGCGCCGGCGCCGCCGAACACGTGCGAGCCGCTGGCGAAGGTCATGCCGACCATGCCGATCAGCAGGCCGACGACCAGGACGCCGACCACCACCAGCCACCAGGGCTTGCCCTCCGGCGGCGGAATGCTCAGGGGCGTCGGGAGGACGATGTTCTCCGGCTTGATGACCGGAGGCTTCTCCGGTGTCGGCCGAGCAAACCCGCGTTTCACTTAGGTACCGCCAATTCTCCTGGGGACATATCCATCGGTAGGGTGTCGTGCTCCACGAGCGCGTCCGCGCGCGACAGGGTCGGGCCTTGCGGGAGCAACCGCAGCGCCACCCACGGCGCCATGCTCGGTTTCGTCTTCAGGCCCAACGCCTCGCGCACGTCCCGGGTGTCGTCGACCCCGAACCGGGCGCCCGCGTCACTCAGCCACCACAGCGACTCCGTCGTCTTGGCCCCGGGGTCGTTGCCGGTGACGGCCACGAAGTTCCCATAGTCGGGACCGAAGAAGACCTGGTCGGCCTCGCGGCCGGTGGTGTCCGCCTTGACCAGCGACACCACCCTGTTCTCGTCCTTGGCCGCGACCGGAATGGTCGCGCCGGACACAACCTGGATGCGGGCCCGGTTCTCCCCGGACGTCTTCTGCCACCACCAGCAGGTCGAGGGGTTCTCGCGGATGTCCGCCACGTTGAGCGGGGCGTCCGGGTAGGAGGACAGGTCGAGCTTGTTGACCACGGGCATTTTGGCCAGGGCCGACGGTTCGACGGTCACCGGCTTGGTGTTGCCGGGCCCGGCGTTCTGCAGGATCTGCGCCACCAACGGGGGCAGGGTCTGCACTCCGTCAGCCAGCACCAGCGAATACTGTTGCGGCCCACTGATTTGCGGCGTGACGATCACGGTGCCGATCGGGCCGGGCGCATTCGGGAACGACGCGCCGGAGCCCGCGTTCTGCACCTGCGGCACGGTCAACTCGGGGCCCACCGGCAACGCGTCGAACAGGGCGCGGCTCATGGGCTTCGCCTGGCCCACCTGCTCGGGCGTCAGGCCCAGTGGCAGCAGCACCGAACGGTTCGTCGCGTCGATGCGCGACCGGCGCCCCTCGCGGATCACCCACGCGTCCCCGCCGTAGCTCAGCACCACGGCGTCCGACCCGGTCAGCACGTGCCGGTGGTTGCTGAGGTCGGGATTTCCGTCGATGACGGTCACCGTCACCCCGGACGGCGCGCTCACCCCGGTCGAGGTCCCGACGGTGTCGCATACCAGCCACGACGACGTGGACGGGCTCGAGGGATGGAAGTTCGACGGCGCGCCCGGGATGCCCACCAGCGGGCCGCGCGGCAGCGTGGCGATCTGGTTGGACTTGACCAGGTGCGGGTTGTCGGGGCGCCCGGTGATCAGCCGCGCCGACGCCAGGTTCAGCGCCGGGTACAGCTTGTCGCCGACGCGGACGTACAGCGCGCCGGAGTCACGGTCGGCGATGATCGGCGAGTCACCGACCTGGCCCGCCGGGCTGAGGAACGAGTAGAGCAGCGCGCCCAGGCAGATCACCAGGGCCGCCGACACCGACGCCACGACGGCCAGGGTCTGGCGCCGTCCCGGCTCGACCTCCATGCGGACGCGCCACCGGGTGAGCGCCATTGCGGTGCGGCGAGCGAGGAACTGGTAGCCGGTCACCTGGGTCCGCGTCGACAACCCGAGGCCATACCCCGACCCGCGTTGCCCGCGACTCTCTTCCGCCACGTTTATTCACCATCCGGTCTGCTAGAACGCCTGGATATTGTCCCTGAACATATCCGCAGCGCGAATTACATCGACAACGGTAAGTCACCCGTAGCGACCTCGCCACGCGACGACGTGCGTTCACATCTACATCACTTTGCGTACATCTATGCGGACGCCCTCGCCTCGCCGCGTGGGCCGACGCAGGCAATGCCCCAAGCGCCGTTGAACTGGCACTTTCAGGTTCCCCCGCCGATCCCGCCCGGACACTCACGTCTCCTCAGGGCATCGTAATGGCGAAAGGCCGGCTCGTCCTGTCGAGCGGGTGCGCTCAGCGAACGGAAGAGCGGCGGAACGGGCGACGGCGCGCGCCGCCTCTCCCCGATTGGTCGGTCGTTGAATTCTGGCAGCAAGATGAGCGGTATGAGTGAGCTCGCGCCGTCGCTGGTCGAACTTGCCAGGAGGTACGGCATCGCGACCGAGTACGACGACTGGACCGGGCGGCGGGTGCCGGTCTCGGCAACCACGCTGGTGGCGGTGTTGGCCGCGCTCGGCGTGGCGGCCGGCACGGAGCAGGAGCGCAACATCGCGCTGACCGCGAAGCTCCGGTCGTATTGGGCGCGGCGATTGCCGGCGACCATCGTCGGCCGCACGGGTGAGCAGACGCGGTTCTGGGTGCACGTGACCCACGGCGATCCCGCGGAGGTCTGGTTGCAGCTCGAGGACGGCGCGGTACGCGGCGGGATCCAACAGGTGGACAACTTCACCCCGCCGTTCGATTTGGACGGGCGCTGGGTCGGCGAGGCCAGCTTCATGCTGCCGGCCGATCTGCCCCTCGGTTATCACCGGGTGCACCTGCGTTCCGGTGGCACTGAGACCAGCAGCGCCGTGATCGTGACGCCGGATTGGCTCGGGCTGCCGGAGCGGCTCGGCGCCCGGCGGGGCTGGGGCCTGGCCGCCCAGCTCTACAGCGTGCGCTCCAGACAATCGTGGGGGGTCGGCGACCTGGCGGACCTGGCCGACCTAGCCGTCTGGTCGGCGTCGCGGCACGGCGCCGACTACTTGTTGGTCAATCCGCTGCACGCGGCGCAGTTTTGCGGACCGACGGGCCATATGGAGCCCTCGCCCTACCTGCCGACATCGCGGCGCTTCGTCAACCCCATTTACCTTCACGTCGAGGCGATTCCCGAGTTCGCCGAGCTGCCCAAGCGCAGCCGGGTGCGGCGGCTGCGATTCGACGTGCAACAGCGAGCCGCTCGGCTCGACGCCATCGATCGCGACAGCGCTTGGGCCGCGAAGTGCGCGGCGCTCCAGCTCTTGCACCGAGTGCCGCGGTCCGCGGGCCGCGAGTTGTCCTACGAAGCCTTCCGCGCGCGCGAGGGCAGCGCGCTGGACGACTTCGCGACCTGGTGCGCCCTGGCCGAGAAGTACGGCGACGATTGGCATTCGTGGCCGAAGTCGCTACAGCATCCCCGCGCGCCCGGCGTCGACCGATTCGTCGAGAAGCATGCGGAGGCAGTCGATTTCCATCGCTGGCTGCAGTGGCAACTCGACGAGCAACTCGCCTCGGCGCAGTCGCAGGCGATCCGGGCCGGGATGGCGCTGGGCGTGATGCACGACCTCGCCGTCGGCGTGCATCCCAACGGCGCCGACGCGTGGGCCCTGCAGGACGTGTTGGCGCTGGGTGTCACCGCCGGCGCACCACCGGACGAGTTCAATCAACTCGGCCAGAACTGGTCCCAGCCGCCCTGGCGGCCCGATCGGCTCGATGCCGAGGAGTATCGGCCGTTTCGGGCACTGATAAGCGCGGTGCTGCGGCACGCCGGCGGCGTGCGCATCGACCACATCATCGGGTTGTTCCGGCTGTGGTGGATCCCGGACGGTGCCGCGCCCACCGAGGGCACGTACGTGCGTTACGACCACGAAGCGATGATCGGCATCGTCGCCCTGGAGGCACACCGCGCCGGCGCGCTGGTCGTGGGCGAGGATTTGGGCACGGTCGAACCGTGGGTGCGCGACTACCTGCTGTTGCGCGGCTTGCTCGGCACCTCGATCCTGTGGTTCGAGTTGGATCGGGACGGAAACGGCGGGCCGCTGCCGGCCGAGCGCTGGCGCGAGTACTGCCTGTCCTCGGTGACCACCCACGATCTGCCGCCGACCGCCGGCTACCTGGCCGGCGACCACGTGCGGCTGCGCGAAGCTCTCGGGTTGCTGACCCGCCCCGCCGAGGACGAGCTCGCCACCGACCGGGCCGAGCTGGCGGCGTGGCTGGCCGAGTTGCGCCGGGTGGGGTTGCTCGACGACGGCGAAGACGACGCGGAGAAAGTCGTCGTCGCCCTTTATCGCTACCTGGGCCGGACGCCGTCGCGGCTGGTGGGCGTGGCGCTGACCGATGCGGTGGGTGACCGCCGGACCCAGAATCAGCCCGGCACCACCGACGAATACCCCAACTGGCGGATTCCGCTGACCGATCCCGCCGGGCGCCCGGTGCTGCTCGAGGACCTGTTCACCGATGTCCGCGCGGCAACCCTGGCCGAGGCCGTGCGCAGTGCGATCGCGCCGGCGGCCGTCGAGAGCGCGCCTGTTAGCTTCTGAGGCCATGAAGGTTTCTGTCGTGGCGCCGGTGGCCGACGGCGTCACCGCGGATCCCGAATGGATGGCGGCCTTCGCCGGCCACCTCGAGCAGTGCGGGTTCGAATCGATCGTTGTGGTCGAGCACACCGTGCTGGTCACCCGCTACGACAGCGTCTACCCGTATGACAGTTCGGGACGCGTGGGGCTGGCGGCCGACTGCCCCATCCCCGACCCGCTCGATCTGCTGGCGTTTTTGGCCGGCCGCACCACCACCCTCGGGCTGGCCACGGGCGTCCTGGTGCTGCCCAACCACCATCCGGTGGTCCTCGCCAAGCGCGCCGCAAGCGTGGACGCGTTGTCGGGTGGACGGCTGCGGCTGTGTGTGGGCGTTGGATGGCTCAGGGAGGAGCTGGAGGCGTGCGGCGCGGACTTCGAGAACCGCGGCAGACGCGCCGACGAGCAGTTGGCCGTCTTACGGGCACTGTGGGCCGACGAACCGCAGGGGGCTTCGCACCACGGTGAGTTCTTCAGCTTCGACAACGTCATGTGTTATCCCAAACCCATTGCCGGAGAGAGGCTTCCCGTTCATATCGGCGGGCACAGCCGGGCGGCGGCCCGCCGCGCCGGCCGCTTGGCGGACGGCTTCCAGCCGCTCGGGGTGGCGGGTCCGCAACTGGCGTCATTGATCGCGCTCATGCGCGACGAGGCGGCGGCGGCGGGCCGTGATCCGGCGGCCCTGGAAGTGTCATTGGGCCACGCGGTCAACAAGATTGACGCCGAACGGGCGGGCAGTCTGGTCGATCAGGGCGCCGACCGGCTCGTGCTGTCGATGCCGTCGACGGTCGACATCGAGCAGGCCAGGGACGTGCTCTCGGCGTGCGCGCAGCGGCTGTCGCTGATCGCGCGATCCCGATGAGCCTGTCAGCCGACGACCGATCAGCACTCAGCGACTTGGTGCACAGATACGCGGCGTACGTGGACGGGCGTCGGTTCGATTCCGTCGCAACACTTTTCACTGACACCGCCATGCTGGTGGTGCCCGAACCGCCCACGGCGCTGGAGCCGATCCACTCGCATCGTGGGCGAGGCGCCATCACCGCCGCGGTCGCTACCGTCGCGGCCGTCGCCCGCACCGAGCACGCCATCGTCGGCGAGGTCTACGAGGCCACCGGGCCTGGCACGGCCAGTGGGCGCATTGCGTGCATCGCGCACCACTGGGACCGACGCGGCGACGAATTCGTCGACATCGTCTGGCATTTGCGCTACGACGACGAATACGAGCTGACCGACGGATGGCTGATCGGCCGCCGCGCGTTGACCATCAACGCCCTTGAGACCCGTCCGGTCCGCCGGGTGCGGCCACACGACGCGAATTAGCGAGCATCCAGAAGACTTTGCGCAAACTCACAGCGACCCCCCATGAACCGAATCTGCGGCGCAAACGGGCGCATCCGTAAGCAGGTGCGGCTATTGCTTCCGGCACCGCGGTGGATTTTGCCCGCACCGGGCGCGAGCCGGCGGCCCCGCGCCCGGACGAGGCCGCGAGCCGCGCGCGTCTTCCTGATCGGATCCAATTTTTACAAGTCGATCCGTGTATTTTCGGCCGCGTGACGAACACCGAACATCGGAACCTGAACGTCAATACCCCCGGAGCCACCGGAGGACGGGAAGCGCCGAACGGCAACGTATCGACACTGGCAGTGGGCACGCCGCTGGACTCCTCCCCGGACTACCGCAACGAGATTCACACCGCCGAAGACATCATCGATGTCGAGACCTACGGCGGCGGTTTCGATCTCACGAGGCGGGCGACCGCACCGAAGCTGCGCATCGGCCGCGACCGGTGGTTCAACCTGCTCTGGCTGATCCCCATCGGCTTTGCCCTGCTGATCGCCGGGGTGGCGGTCGGCAAAGGCCTGCACAACATGCCGGCCGTCCAGTCGTTCATTCAGCGTCACCCCGGGACGGACAGCGCCAATGTCACCCCCGGCCTGCCGGCCTGGATCGGCTGGACGCATTTCTTCAACCTGTTCATGATGATGTTCATCATCAGGACCGGCATCCAGATCCTCTGCGACCATCCCCGGCTCTACTTCAGCCGCAACGCCACCCCGGGTAAGGACGAGTGGCTGCGCGTCGGCCCGCCCGTACCGGACGACGAGCTGTGGACCGCCAACGCCGACACCGTCGCCCTGCCACCGCAATTGGGCTTGCCGGGATTCCGGCACTCCATCGGGCTGGCCCGGTGGTGGCACCTGGGCGTGGACGTGCTGTGGCTCGTCAACGGTGCGGTCTTCTACGTCTTGCTCTTCGCCACGGGACAGTGGCGGCACATCGTCCCCACCAGTTGGGACGTCTTCCCCAACGCCGCATCGGTGGCCGTCCAGTACCTGTCGCTGGACTGGCCGACCGACAACGGCTGGGTCGCCTACAACGGCCTGCAGTTGTTGTCCTACTTCACCACCGTGTTCATTGCCGCGCCCGCGGCGTTGATCACCGGGCTGGGCATGTCGCCCGCGCTGTCGCAGCGCGTGCACTGGCTCAGCAAGCGGCTGAGCATTCAGCACGCGCGGTCACTGCATTTCGTGGTGCTGGTCTACTTCCTGTTCTTCATCCTGGTGCACGTCACGATGGTGTTGACGACCAGCGCGCTGCGCAACCTCAACCACATGTTCGCTTCCCGCGACGACAACAGCTGGGTGGGCTTCGGAATCTTCGCCGCGGCCATGGTGTTCACGGCGATCGCGTGGGTTTGGGCCACGCCCTTCACCATTCGCCATCCGCGGGTGATTCAGCGGGTCGGATACGCGCTCGTCGGCCCGTTCCAGCGGATGCTGGAACAGCTCGACCCCAAGCCCGGCGCCTTCACCGAGAAGGACATCTCGCCGCACCACTGGCGCAACGGCAGGCTGCCGGAGACCGTCGAGTACAAAGAGCTGGAAGCAAACGACTTCCGCGACTGGCGGCTCAAGGTCTACGGTCTGGTCGAGCATCCGATGGAGTTTTCGCTCGAGGACTTGATGGCGCTGCCGTACCACGAGCAGATCAGCCAGCACTTCTGCATCCAAGCCTGGTCGGGAGTCGCCAAATGGGGTGGCGTGCAGATGAAGACGATCATGGACATCGTCAAACCGCTGCCCGAAGCCAAGTGGGCGGTGTTCTATTCGATGGGCCTGGGCGCGACGGGCGGCATCTATTACAACGCCCATCACATCGGCCAGATGGACCACCACATGACGATGCTCGCGTACAAGATGAACGACCAGCCCCTCCCCTACATGCATGGCAGGCCGCTGCGGCTGCGCAACGAGCTGCAGCATGGCTTCAAACTCGTCAAGTGGATCAAGGGCATCGAATTCGTCGCCGACTACCGCGACATCGGCAGCGGCTACGGCGGTTACAGCGAGGACCACAAATACTTTGGGCGGCACCAGACGCTGTAGGGCGTAGCGCCGAACCCTCGGCACCGACGCCTCAGGTCGTTTGTCCCGACGGCAATCCGGGTAGCTCCACGGAAGCAGCCGAACGGAAGTGACCAGAGGAGAGACGCCCATGCGCCACAGCGCTGTCGACCATGATCGGGACCTCCGCACGGGTAACGCCGAGCCGCCGCATGACTTGGCGCGCACGCCTGGGCTGGTGATCGTCGGGGCCGCCGTGTTGGCGCTCGTGATGTGCGTGGCCACCTTCGCCCTCGGGGACGCCGGCGCGGGTGTCGCCGCCGCGATCGTCGCCATGCTCGCGTTCGGGGCCGGGCTGGCGTGGCTTGGCATGGACCGCAGGCGGATTCGGCAGGCGGAACGAGACTGGCCTATCGGCCACGCGGCGCGGTAGCGCCGCCGGTTCCAACGCCTACTGCAACGAGGCGAGGTTTTTCACCGACTTCTCTACATCGGAGCGCAGCACCCGGGCGACCAACCCGCCGATGGGGCCGCTGAGCAGCCCGCCCCGGAGGTCGGCGGTGAGGTGGAAATCGGTTCCCGGCTCGCGGTCCGTGACGGTCATCGCCACCCCGAGGCGGATCCCGCCGCGGCCGCGGCCTTGCAGTTCAATCGATTTCGGCTCGTCATACCGGGTGACCGTCCAATGGATGACATTGCGGAAGCCCTTGACCTTCACGCACGACGAGACGCACGTGCCCTCCTCGATCTTGTCGGGGACGGGTCCGCGCCATCCGGCGAATATGGTCATCCACTCGTCGAACCGGCTCAGGTCGGACGCCAGCTTCCAGGCGGCCTCCGGGTCGACCTCCGAGGACACCGAAACATCTACTCGTGCCACGCCCTGTCGCTCCTCCCCATGCTTGCGGCTGGCGTCGGCTCGGCAGCACAGACGTCCAACGCGCAACGCGCACTGAGTACCCCGGCGGGGCCGGGCTTACGCGTTAGCGGCGCCTTTAGGGCCAGGCTTCCTGTAGTTGCTTCGCCACGTCGATGATCTGCGCGGCCTGCGACTGGGGCGCGTCGATCTCCTCGGCGACGTACTGCGCGACGAACCGGCGGATCTCGCCATCGACGCCGGCGAGGATCCGCAGCACCTCGCCGCGGAAGGACTTCGACGACACGTTGACGGTGATATCGGAGGGCCGCGGTTTCGCGACATCGACGATCAGCAGTAGCGGTTCGGCGGCGCGCGCCGTGGCCCGCAACGCGATGTCCCCGGACACGACGAACCGCTGCTTGTCGAGCCGAAGGTCGAGCAGCAGATCGATCGACAAGGGGATGTGGATGACGAACGTGATGCTGTCGCCCAGGCGGCGGGTGACCTTGGGTTCGTGGATCTTGACGTTGGCGCTGACCTTGGCGATCCCGCCGGGCCCCTGCGCGATGGGCTCCATGGCGAACTCGTTGCCGGCGATGTCGGCAAACGCGGCGGCGACACGCTCCGGGGTGACAGCGACCTCGAAGAATCTGCGTCCGAACTCTTCGTAGGTGACATAATCGTGAGTCTCCATAGGCTTATACCGTCTCACGTCGGCCGCCGGAACCGTCGCTGATCTGCTCGCGTCGCAGAAATCCGCGTTCGTCGCACTCTCCCGGGATCATCGGTGCTCCGGGTGCGCTGTGAAGCACGCCACAGGCCGGGCGCTTCGATTCGATCCGGCGGGTGGTGGCCTGGGAGGCTTGATGACTTGGGAGGTGTTTTTGATGTGCGCCCAGAAAATTCCCGAGCGGCGCTCGGACTTCTCGCCCGCGGGCCTACTCACCTGGCTTGGCGGCGGTCATCGGCTGGAGCTGAGTGAGCGCGACGAGCGGTCCACGCACGCCATCACCGGCGCGGTGGTGTTGTTCGGAGGGCTGCTGGCGTGGCTCGTCGCGGCCCTGGCGGTGAGCGAGTCGGCTCGCTGGCCGCTCTATTCGGTCGCGCCGCTGACGTTGCTCTTCGGTCTGCTGGTCGGCGCGGTCACCCGCGCCATCACGACCGGGACGGGCCGCGGTCGGGCCGGCCTCGCCGCACGCGCGCTGGTCGCGGCCGCCCTCGGGGTCACGGTGGGTGAATTGGCCGCAGTCGTCCTGCTCTCCGGCTCGATCGATCACCGTCTCGACGAGCGCGCCCTGCACAACGCTGGCTCCACGCCGGCGGTCGCGCAGGCGACGGCGTCCCTGCAACAAAGCCGGGACGCACGCACCGCGCTCGACACGGCCGTCGACCGCGCTCACCAGCAGCAGGACCAGGCCCTGGTCATCGCGCGCTGCGAATACCATCCCACCCCCACCTGCCCGCAAACCCGGATCACCGGTGTGCCCGGCGCCGGACCCGAAACGCGCACGGCGAACGAGATCCTCGCGGACGCCCAGCGTGAACTGGACGACGCGCTGGCGGCCCGGGATCGCCAGGCGCTGGGGTTGGACGCCGAGATCTCCCGCGAGGCGCGCGCGCTCGACGAGGCACGCCACGGCGTCATCGCGGGCGCCGATCGTGGCCTGGGCGCGCGCTGGGTCGCGATGAACGACCTGACCTCCGCCGACCTCGGGGCGCTGACGTTGCGGCTGCTGACCATCGCGTTCTGCGTCCTGGTCTACCTGCTGCCGCTGATCCTGGGGCGGTGGCGCGGCGAGACCAGCCACGATCGCCATGCGGCGGCGCGGGCGGAGCGGGAACGCGCGGAACTCGAGGCGGACACGGCGATCGCGATCAAGCGGGCCGAGGTTCGCCGGGAGGCCGAAATCATGTGGGCCGAGCACCAGCTCACCCAGGCCCGGCTTGCCATCGAGGCCCAGACCGAGATCGACCGCGAGCAGCAGCGCCGACGCATCGTGGACGCCTTCGATTCCCCGGTGCTGGCGCCGTCACAACGCACCTTCGAGCCGGCCGACGAAGACATCTACCTGCCAATCGCCGCCGAAGCCGAGGCCGCCACCCGCGCGGCCCTCGCCCCGCCCGTCCCGGCTGAGAGTGCCGGCGTGGAGAACCTGCCGGCGCCCGTCGGACGAGAGTTGGAGCCGCACCAAGAGCGTGGCACCCCGTCGATTCCGTCGATTCCGGACGCCACCAAGGCCGCGGCGCGCTGGATCCGCCCGCTGGTGCCGCCTTTCGTCGCCCGGGTGATCGACACCACGACCGCACCGTTGCGCACCGCGCGGCTGGTGTTCGAGGAGGTCGAGGAGATCACGTTCGCGTTCAGGCGCACCCACAGGGTGACGGTCGACTCCGAAAGCTCCGACCCCGGCGGCGGCGGCAACCGGCCCGCCGACACGAACGAATCCCCGTCCGGCACGGCGGGATTCATCGACTCGTCACGTGTTGACCGCGCGCCGGTGACCAGCCGGCAGGGCAGCCGAGGGCGGCACGGCCCGTCGCTGGGCGCATCGGAGCGCGGCACCGACCCGGAATTGACGCAGCGCGAGGGGCCGGCCGAACTGGATTCGCCCTCCGGACCGCGTCAGCTCCCGCCGGCTTGACGATCTGAGCCGTCCCTGGTGCGCTCGTAGTACCGACGGACCCGGGCCCTGTTGCCGCAGTCGGCCGTACTGCACCAGCGGCGGTTCTGCCGGTGGCTGGTGTCGAGGAACAGCCATCCGCACTGGTCGTCGCCACATCGCTTGATGCGCGAGCCCGGGACCTCGGTCAGGAAGGTCACCGCTTCGACCGCGAGCCGGTGCAGTGGGGTTTGCGCCGTCAGCGCGGACTCCTCCCAGTTCGCGGCATCCTGACCGACGACCAGGCGGCTGGCCCGCAGCGCGGATCGGTAGGCGTCGGCGACTTTCCCGGAATCTCCGGCCGAAGCGCACCCCGTCCAGATGCGGTGCAGGGCCTCCCTGAGCAGCTTCGTCCGATGCAGCGCTCCGGTGGCGGCAACGCGGTCCAAGACGACGTCCGCGGCGAGGGTGCGCGCCTCGCGAAGCGACAACACCCCTGCGTGATGCGCCCAAGCCACCAGGTCCGGATAGTCCGATAAATAGTCCGCACGGCGCTGTGGGTCACCTCGCCATGCCACCGTGTTGACCAAATCGACTGCGGGATGGCCTCCGCGCAGATCGAGATTGGCCGCTTCCGACCGCGCCATCAGGAACATGCTAATGGGTAAAAAATGATTTAACCATTAGCACGACGGGTATCCGCCCGACCATGAGCCGGATTCCCGCACACTCACTGGACCGGGCCGGGTTGGCAATCGGCGCCTTGTCCGTGTCGGCGTCAGCGGTGCTGCTCAAGCTGGCCGCCGCTACGCCGGCCACCGCCACGGCCGCGCGCTGTCTGATCGCGTTGCCCGTGGTCGTGATCCTTGCGATCCCCGAATGGCAACACCGCGGTGGCTTGCCACGGCGCGGGCTGCTGTCGGCGATCCTGTGTGGCGTGTTGTTCGCCGGCGACATGTTGCTGTGGACGCAGGCCATCCCGGAAGTCGGAGCGGGCTTGTCGACGGTCATCGTCAATGCCCAAGTCGCCGTTGTCCCGGTGCTCAGTTGGCTGGCCGATCGGGAGCGGATTTCGCGCCGATTCCTGCTGACGCTGCCCGCCCTGCTGGTTGGCGTGCTGCTCGCCGGTGGCGTACTCGAGCAAGGACTTTCGGGCTCCGATCCGACCCGCGGAACGGTGCACGCCGTGGGCGCAGCGGTCTGCTACTCCGGTTTCCTGTTCCTGCTGCGGCGCGGCGGCCAAGCCGGCAGGCCCATGCAGACTTATGGCGTCGTGCTAGCGACGTCCGGGATCGTGGCGGTGGCAGTCGGCCCGTGGTGGCATGGTCTGGACGTCTGGCCGGGCTGGCGCGCACTCGCGTGGTTGACCCTGGTTGCCATCACCGGGCAATTGTTCGGCTGGCTGCTTGTCGCGTTCTGCTCGGGCCGGCTACCCAGCACGGTGAGCTCCGCCCTCCTGTTGCTCACCCCGGTGGGCGCTGTCGCGCTCGGCGCCGTCGCGCTCGGCGAGCGCCCGTCTTCCCTTCAGCTTGCCGGTTGCGCACTCGTGCTGCTGGCGGGATATCTCGGAAGCACACGAATTGCCATGCCGGCCAATGCATCACAGGACACGGATGCGCCCGATCGTCCGGCGGTTCGCGCAGTGCGCCCGCCGTCGGGCGCCCAGGGCTAGGATCCGCCTATTCGTCGCCGAAGGCGGCATAGAGTTCCGGCAGGAAGGCCGCCAGGTGATTCATCTCCTGGGCGCAGTGGACCATCAGATTGCGAGCGCCGGCTTCCGCGTTACCGAGCACCCGCGAGGCGATCGGGCGCACCGCGCGTGATGCGACACCGGGGACGTTGCGCACTTCGATGTGCCGTCCGCCCATCCAGAATCGTGACCGCATCTCGGCCCCGTTCGGCGTCGACCGGACGTGGTGAATGAACCATCCGACGTCCACCGGGGCCTCGCTGGATCCCAGGCGGGCGCAGATCGCCACCGCACCGGCGCCGTCGGGCGGGCAGCCCATCGCCGCCGGATCGACGAATTGGATTGCGCCGTTGAGCATTGTCGAGCCGATGTACTCGCTGATCAGTGACCAGCGGCCGACGTAGCGTTCGGCGCCCCGGCGGCCGTCGTCTTCAACGCCCGAGCCGTCTTTCCAGGCGGCGTGCAGATGGGCCCGGGGATGCCACAGCTTGTAACGGCGGGTGTCGCAGCCGTGCCAGCCGAACCACCACGACCACATCTGCGGCGTGACGCCCGGCATGTCGGTGCGGACCGACACCTGGTAGCCACCGTCGTCGAGGACCCCATAACCGTTCTCGGTCCGCTGGTATCCGTCGTCGGCGACGCGCGCGGCCTCGTCGAACGACGACAGCGCCATGGCGCCTTGTGGGCCGTGTTCGAGTGCCTCGACGACATGGCGTGGCAGCGGGGCCATCTCGGGCGTGAAGAACTTGCCGAACGGGGTCTTCGCGTCGTCACCGCGATACCCCAGATACAGGTTGCCGGCCATCAGAGCCGCCCCATCCAGCTGTTGAACACTCCGTCGGGGTCGTACTCGGCGCGCACGCGGTCGAGTTTGGCCATCGCGGCGTCGCTGGCGAACCGCGCCGGACGCTGGCCGAGGTTCTCGTCGGCGAGCTGAATCCCGATGGCGAATTCGGACATCGCGGCCATGTTGGACCGCGCCCAGTCGGCGTACTTCGCCTCGTCGGCCGGGTCCTTCCACGAACCGTAGAGGGCCAGGTAGATGTCGCCCTCGATGCTGTAGGCCATGTCCTGGCGGGGAGGGCACGGGCCCCAGTTCAGCCACAGGAAATGCGCCGGGTGCGGGGGCATGGTGTCCAGGATCGTCCGGATGCCCGGCAGCAGGTCCTCGGCCGGCGCCGACGTCCACATGTTGTCGACCGCGTAGTAATGATCGGACAGATAGTGGCTCATCGCGACGTCGTACCAGGTCGCCAGATCGGTTGGCATGTAAGGGATTTTGACCAGCGCCTGATCGGCGACCGGGCAGGTGCCGAACAGGGCGAGCGCCTTTTCCGCCTCCGCATCGGAGTCCGCGAAGGCGGGCGACGCCAGCGAGATGACCGGGGTGCCGATGCCCATGTTCGGTTCGCCGCGGGATGCCACGGCCTGCAGCTCGACTCGGGGGTCCACTTCGGCACTGACCTCGCGGGTCCACGTGAAGACCTCGTCGGCGAGCTCGAACGGATAGACATAGACGCTGGTCCCGCAGGCGGCGGGGCGCGGATAAAGCTTCAGATAGAACGACGTGACCACAGCGAAGAATCCGGGTCCGGCACCACGGGCAGCCCAGTAGAGATCGGCGTTGTTGCTGGCGTCGCAGTGAATCCGTTCGCCTTCGGCGGTGACGACATCGAGGCCCACGACACTCTCGCAGGCCGGGCCCCAGATGCGGCTGTTCCAGCCGTATCCGCCCTGCAAGAGGTAGCCACCGAGGCAGACCCCTTTGCAGTGACCCCCGGGAAAGAACAGGCCCTGCGCCTCGAGGTCGGCCATGAGCAGGCTGCCGCCTTTGCCCGGACCCACTCGGGCGAGGCCCTTTTCGGCGTCGATGGAAACGTGGTCGAGACGGCTGACGTCGAGCAGCACGGAGCCGTCGCGCAGGTGGCTGGCCGCGAAGCTGTGGCCGCCCGAGACCATGCTGACCTTCAGCCCGTGGGCCTTCGCATGGCGGATACCGGCGACGATGTCGTCGGTGTCAACGGCCTGCACGATCACTTCGGGGTAGCGTTCGGGCACCCGCTGGTGCCAGACGGTGCCACGACGGGCCGCCTCGTAGCCGTCGTCGCCGCGGAAATAGTGCCGCCCGGCCGGTAGCCCGCTCATCTGGAATCTCCTCTGATTCGCATTACGGATCTTTACGATCCGCAATGCGGAACACTATAGTGGACGAATGGCGTCCTCGGGGGAAAACTTTGCAGCGGGACGCGACGAGGGGATCCAGGTATTGCGGCGCGCCGCCGCCGCGCTGGACGAGATCGCCGCAGAGCCGGGACGGTTGCGTCTGGTCGACCTCGGTGAGCGACTCGGGCTGGCCAAGTCGACGGCCCGTCGGCTGCTGGTGGGCCTGGTCGAGGTCGGACTGGCCAGTGTCGATCCACAGGGCCGTTTTTCCCTCGGCGACCGATTGCTGGCGTTCGGCAATTCCGACGGCGCGCACATCGCGGCGGTGTTCCGGCCAACGATCGAACGGGTAGCGCGCGCGACCGACGGCGAGACGGTCGACCTCTCGGTATTGCGTGGCCGGCGAATGTGGTTCGTCGACCAGATCGAATCGTCGCATCGGCTTCGCGCCGTGTCGGCTGTCGGCGTCCGGTTCCCATTGGAGTCGACCGCCAACGGCAAAGCGGCCCTGGCGGCGCTCGACGGCGCCGACGCCGAGGCGCTGATCTCTCGCTTGGATCCCGGGTCCGCCGGCCGACTCCGCGCCGAGGTGGCCGAGATCCGGCGCACCGGAATCGCTTTCGATCGAGACGAACACACACCGGGAATTTCGGCGGCCGCGATCGCACGACGCGCGTTGGGCGACAATCTGGTTGCTATCTCGGTGCCGGCACCTACGGAGCGCTTCCGGGAAAAGGAACAGCGCATCGTGGCGGCATTGCGCGCGGCCGGCGAATCGGCGGCCTGGCCGCGCTAGGGTCGGCCGCGCACGGTGACGCCGACTGGAGTTGGAGACGGCCGGGTTACCCCTCGAAAGCTCGGCCGTCCCAACGTCTTGATGCCCGCTCAGCAGGGCAATGCGGCGGAGGAGAACAGCGTTCCCCACTCGTGCCGGGCCGCCGATTGCGCGTCGGTGAAGCTCGGTGTCTTTTCGCCGTCGCCGGCCAGGTGTACCAGCGCCCACGCCATCGCGAATACCGGCACCTTGTGCCGCAATGCCGCGCTGTGCAATTCGTCCAAGGCAGCTTCCGACGGGCACCGGCGAAGGCCGATGAGGATGCCGCGCGCGGTGTCGAGGATGCGACCAGAGTGTGGGCCGCACGAGGTCTGGGCGGGAACCCAGTTCGTCGTCATGTTGTGGATACCTCCTGCGGCGCCGTCACGAATCCGCTACTCGCAAAGCGGACGAGGAATTCCTGCGCAACGCATCATCGCGGCCGCAAACCTCAAAGGCGCCCTGTGCCATGATTTGTCGATATTTCGCGTTGTGCCAGACAACCGCCGAGATCGATACCTGCCTGTGACCGTTCCGGGATCGGTTGCTAATCAACCAATCCGGTGAAGTGCCTGCCCGGTGCCGTAATCCATGAACTTCGGATCAGATTGCCAAAGACAATAATTCGTCGAAGCCGGCGACGATAGCGTCATGGAAGACGTCGTAGTCGGGTATCGCGGTGGTATCGACGTTCAACCCGAGACCACACGTGTCGACATAGGTGAGAAGCGTGACGTTGACCGCCGCACCGATGGTGGGCCCGAACGCGTACTGCGCCCGCACCGCAGCGCCGCCGAGGTAGACGGGCACCGGAACGCCCGGCACATCGCTGGCCACGAAATCGACATGGCGCAGCACCGAACCGATGTACCACCGGGGCACCAGGTTGAGCACCCCGGCGATCAATTGCGTGTAGGGCAGCGATCTTTCGTTCCGTACCGCCGCGGTGCGCTGCCGTATCGCCGCGATGCGCCTCGCCGGATCCGCCTCGCCGACGGGCACGTCGAAGCGCATCAGCGTGATCCGGTTCCCGCCAATGCCATCGGCTTCGGTCCGCAGACTGATCGGCATGGTGATGTGCAAGTCGTTCACCGCCACGCCGTGCTTCTCGTGGTAGAGGCGAAGCCCGCCCGCCACCCCGGCGACGAACGCGTCGTTCAGCGCCCCACCGCAACGGTGCGCCGCTTCCCGAAGCGGACGCGTCGGCACCTGATGCACCCCGAGACGCCGGATCAGGCCACGGTCCGTCGCAAGCGGTGACCCGGTCCGGCTGATCGGCCGGACGGTTCGGTAGACCGATGCCGCGGTGGTCGCCGCGGACCGGATGGTGGCGACGGGGCGCCGGACGCCGTCGTACATCAAACGTGGCACCAGGGAAACTGCCCCCGTCAGGGCGCTGTTGAGCAAGCCGGTGTCGTACCGCACGGCGTCGCGGTAGGGCCCGAGCAGCGCTGGGCCCACGACCTGCGGCTCGGGCGGCATGGGTTCCACGGGATACGGGTCTTCCGAGAGGTCGAACAGGTGCATCGCGATCTGGACCCCGCCGACCCCGTCGGTGAGCGCGTGGTGAAACTTGCAGATCACGGCCGCGCCGCCGTTTTCCAGACCCTCGACGAACGTCGTTTCCCACAGCGCGCGGGCCCGATCGAAGTCCTGCATCTCGGCCAATCGGGCCATCTCGAGCACGTCGTCGAGCGTTCCGGGGGCGGAGACTGTTGCTCGCCGCAGGTGGTAATCGAGGTCGAAGTCCCGGTAATACTCCCATCGCGGCGGGACCGGCGGAGGCGACTGCACCACCCGCTGCCGGAACATGGGCAACGTGCGGCTGATCAGGTCGAACCGCTTCCGCACCTCCCCCCAGTCCGGGGTCCGGTCCAGAAGTACGACGCTGACCACCGTCGATCGCAGCCGTGGGTCAGTCTCCATCGCCCAGGTGAACGCGTCGGTGGCGCGCATGAATGCAGTCATGTCGGTGCTCCTTGCACCGAACGTACGACTGCGGGCGCCCTAGGTCACCGGGTTATCGGCAGCCGATGACTTTGGTCCCCACAGTTAGCGCCTTTCGTCGACTGCCCGGCGCCCTACAGAATCGCCTTCCGATCCTTCGCCCTGGCGATGTCGTCCCAATCGGCGTCGAGCTCGAGCAGGATCTCTTCCGTGTGCTGGCCGTGTTCGGGCGCACGCGCGGGCGCCGGCGGAGTCTCGTCGAACTGGACGGGCGCGGCGACAATGCGGTACTTCTCGCCGTGGTCGTCGACGTTGGTCACCACGTACCCGTTCGGTTCGACCTGCGGATCGTTGAGCGTTTCCCGCGGCGTCGCCAGGGCGCCCCACACGCCCGGCTCCTCCTCGAGCGCCTTCTGCCAGTGGGCGAGATCGTGGCGGGCGAACGCGTTGGTCAGGATCTCCGTGGCCTCCGCGGCGTTGGCGATCAGGTTGCTCGACGGCACGAATCGCTGATCGGTGGCCAGCTCGGCCAGGCCGACTCGCTCACAGAACCCTGCCCAGAACTTGTCCGGCTGCAAGAACACCAACTGGATCCACCTGCCGTCGCGGGTCTTGTACCTGTTCACCAGCGGGTTGATGGCCAGCCCCGGCGGTGCGCCCGGGATCCCGTCGATGTCGAAGAAATCGGCCGCCGAGATGGACGGCGCTATCGCCCACATCGCCTGCGCCAGCAGCGAGGAGTCGACGATCGTCGGTTCGCCGGTGCGTTCGCGGTGGAACAGCGCGGCGCAAACGCCACCGGCGAGCGTCGCCCCACCTTGAAGATCACCGAACCCCGGACCCTGCACCGCGGGCGTGTCCGTGCCGAACGGCGTGAGCGTGTACGCGACCCCGCCGCGCGCCAGGTAGGTGGCCGCGTCGAACCCGCCACGGTCGCGGTCCGGCCCCCGCACCCCCAGCCCGGTGCCTCGCGCGATGATGATCTTCGGGTTGAACGAGCGGATGTCGTCCACGGTCAGCCGGGCCCGCTCGAGCGCACCCGGCAGCCAATTGGTAAGGAACACATCGGCACTGGCCAACAGGCGGCCGAACAGCTCGCGACCCGTGTCGGATTTGATGTCGATGGCGATGCTGCGCTTACCGCGGTTGCCCAGCTCGAGGATGAAGTCGGCGTCCGGGCGCGCCGCCTGCCGGGTGAAGCCGCCGACGACCAGCGCGCGCCCGGGGTCACCCGAGGCGACACCCTCGACCTTGATCACGTCGGCGCCCCAGTCCGACAGGGCTGCACCGGCCGATGGCACGTAGGTCCACGATGCCAATTCGACCACCCGCACCCCTTGCAGGACACCACCGCGCACGCCAGACATCGCCAACTCCCTCGGTCGACCCGTTCATTCCTTGCTATTTTAGATATTCTAGCTAGTCTAGGGCGTAGTGGTAGCCCAACCGCAGGTCAGAGCAGTTTTTCGTGGAAGAGATGCGATGGATCCGACCGTTGGCCCGATTCCGACGCCCCCCGCATATCCCGGCGAAAACGTGCGGCCGACGGAGTCGTTGCGGCCGCACCGGCGGCGACGCCGACCAATGCCGTTGGGCCCCAACGAGGGTCGCGATGCAGATACACGGACGAAGGACGGGCGATGGGCAGGGTAACCGGCAAGGTGGCCGTGATCAGTGGCGCCGCGCGAGGCCAAGGCCGTTCGCACGCGCGGATGCTGGCCGCCGAAGGCGCGGACATCATTGCGGTGGACCTGTGCGCCGACATCGAGACCAACGAGTATCCCCTGGCCCGGCGGGAAGACCTCGACGAGACGGCCCGGCTGGTCGAGAAGGAGGGCCAGCGCGCGTTCACCGCGGTCGCGGACGTTCGCGATCGGGTGGCCCTGTCCACCGCGATCGATGAGGGCGTCGCCGAGTTGGGGCATCTCGACGTCGTCGTCGCCAACGCGGGCATCTGCCCGCTCACCGCGGGCCTGCCGCCACAGGCCTTCGCCGACGCCGTGGACGTGGACCTGGTCGGAGTGCTGAACCTGGTGCACGCGAGCCTCAAACATCTGCAGGCCGGCGCGTCGATCATCGTGATCGGTTCCAATGCGGCGTTCATGTCGTCGATGAACACCACCGGCATCGACGGGGGCCCCGGCGGCGCGGGGTATGCCTTCGCGAAACTGGCTGCCGCGCACTACGTCAACGACTTCGCCCTGGCGCTCGCCCGATTCTCCATCCGGATGAACGCGGTGCACCCCACCAATGTCAACACCGACATGCTGCACAGCCCGCCCATGTATCGGGCCTTCCGGCCGGACCTGAAGGATCCGACGCGCGAGGACGCCGAACCGGTTTTCCCGCTCGTGCAGGCGATGCCGATCCCCTACGTCGAGCCCGAGGACATCAGCGAGGCGGTGTTGTTCCTGGCCTCCGACGCGGCGCGCTACATCACCGGGCAGCAGCTCCGTGTCGACGGCGGCGGCTTCCTCAAGGTCAAGCCGTGGTCGGGTGCGTGACATCGATGACCGACTCCCCCGACGTCGAGCGCCGGCTGTACGAGCTGATGGTGCTGATGAAGGCGGCCGATGACCGGCTGTCCAAAGGCATTGGCACGGGCGAGTTCATGTGCGTCTACTGGCCCTCGCGCGGCCAGGAGGCCATCGCCGCCGCGATGGGCGTGGCGCTGCGCCCCGACGATCAGCTGGTGACCACCTACCGCGGCCTGCACGACCTCATCGGCAAGGGCGTCCCGCTCGAGGAGATCTACGGCGAGATGATGGGCCGCACCGTCGGCGCCAGCCGGGGCAAGGGCGGCACCATGCACATCGCCAATCCCGTTATGGGCGTGATGCTTTCGACCGGGATCGTCGGGGCCGGGCCACCGGTGGCGGTGGGACTGGCGATGGCGGCCAAACGCAAGGGCTCCGATCGCGTCACGGTGGTCAGCTTCGGTGACGGCGCCACCAACACCGGGTCGTTCCACGAGGCGGCGAACATGGCGGCGCTGTGGGACCTGCCGATGGTCTTCGTCTGCCAGAACAACCAGTACGCGGAGATGACGCCCACGGCCGACACCATGAAGCTTGAACGCGTCGCCGACCGGGCGGCCGGCTATGGCATGCCCGGGGTGCGGGTCGACGGAAACGACCCGCTGGCGGTCAAATCCGCACTCGAGGACGCGCTGCGGCGGGCCCGCGCCGGTGACGGCCCCAGCTTCATCGAATGCGTCACGTTCCGCTTCAGAGGCCATTACTTCGGCGACCGGATGCCCTACATTCCCAAGGATCAACTTGCCGCCGCGATGGAAGCCGACCCGGTCCCCCGGTTCCGCAGCCACCTCGCCGACACCGGCATCTGCGCTTCCGACGAACTCGACCGCATCGACGGCGAGGCGCTGGCGGCGGTGGAAGCGGCGCTGCAAACCGTGATGGGCGCCGATTCCCCGTCCATCGACGAGCTGGACCGGGATGTGTACGCGACCCCGATCGGGTTCCCGGTATGAACACGCAGGAGCGGGAGATGACGATGCGCGAGGCGCTCAACCTCGCGCTGGATCAAGCGCTTGCCGCCGACGACCGGGTGTTCCTGCTCGGTGAGGACATCGCCGACCCGGGTGCGTCCGGACCGACCGCGGGCCTGTCGACGAAGTACGGTCACGACCGTGTCCTGGACACCCCGATCTCCGAGGCGGCGATCGTCGGCGCGGCCATCGGCGCCGCCATCGACGGGCTGCTGCCGGTGGCCGAGATCATGATCATGGACTTCATCGGCATCGCGGCCGACCAGCTGATCAACAACGCGGCCAAGCTGAGGTTCATGACCGCCGGACGTACAACGGCACCGATCACCATCCGCACCCAGGTCTACGCCGGGCTGGCCACCGGTGCCACGCATTCGCAAAGCCTCGAGGCATGGTTCATGCACATCCCGGGCATGAAGGTGATCGTGCCGTCCACACCCCGCGACGGGAAGGGCCTCCTGACATCGGCGATTTTCGACGAGGATCCCTGCCTGTTCGTCGAAACCATTCGGCTGCAAGGCAAGAAAGGTCCCGTCCCCGTCGATCCCGCGTTCTCGATCCCGCTGGGCCGAGCCGACATCAAGCGGCCGGGCACCGACGTGAGCCTGATCGCCTACGGACGGTGCGTGCACGACGCCCTCACCGCCGCGGACACGCTGGACGAACAGGGCGTGAGCGCCGAGGTCGTCGATCTGCGCACCCTGGTGCCGCTCGACGTCGAGACCATCGTCGACTCCGCCCGCCGTACCCGCCGTGCCGTCATCATCCATGACGCGGTCCAATTCGCCGGCCCCGGAGCCGAACTCGCCGCGATCCTGCACTCGGAGCTGTTCTCCGAGCTGGCCGCGCCCGTCGAACGAGTGGCCGCCCGATTCGTCCCCAACCCGGCCGCGGCGGCGCTCGAGGCGCAGGTATACCCCTCGCCGGCACGAATCGTCGCGGCGGCGCTGAAGACCTTCGGGAGGACGCTGGCGGAGGCGAAAGCGCGTGGCTGATTTCATCATTCGCATTCCGCGCGTCTCGGTGGCCGTGTCGGAGGCCGAGCTCACCGGGCTCCTCGTCGACGCCGGCCAGCACGTGGACGCGGGCACACCCCTCTACGTGATCGCCACCGAGAAGGTGGAACAGGAGATCGAAGCGGGGGCCTCGGGCACCGTGCAATGGACGGGCCGGGTCGGGACCACCTACGACATCGGCGCCGAAATCGGCGTCATCACTTCTTGAACCAACGAAAGGTGAAACGCATGGATCTCAACGAGACTCGCGAGAGAATCATCTACCAAAAAGAGGGGCCCATCGCCCGCGTCACGCTCAACTGGCCGGAGAAGGCGAACGCCCAGGACCAGAAGCTGGCCGAAGAGGTCGACGCCGCCCTGCTGGACGCCGACCGCGACTACGACATCAAGGTGCTCGTCCTCAAGGCCAACGGCAAGGGCTTCTGCTCGGGACACGCCATCGGTAACAACGCCGTCGACTACCCGTCGTTCGTGGAGAACGCCATGGTGACGGGCCACCCGTGGAAGGCGCAATCCGATCTGTTCGTCAAGCCAACCCTGAACCTGTGGGAGTTCTCCAAGCCAACGATCGCTCAGGTGCACGGCTACTGCGTCGGTGGCGGCACGCACATGGGCCTGACCACCGACATCGTCATCGCCGCCGAGGATGCCTACTTCTCGTATCCGCCGCTGCAGGGTTTCGGCATGCCTTCCGGCGAATGTTCCATTGAGCCTTGGGTTTTCATGAACTGGCGGCGGGCCGCCTACTACCTGTTCACCGCGGAGGTGATCGACGCCAAAAAGGCGCTGGAGGTTGGCCTCGTCAACGAAGTGGTCCCGCGCGACCAGCTCGACGATCGTGTCGAGGCGATCGCCCGGCATATCGCCCAGGCGCCGTTGACGACGCTGATGCTCACCAAGGCCAATCTGAAGCGGGCCTGGGAGCTGATGGGCATGCGGGTGCACTGGCAGAGCTCGAACGACCTCGTCGCGCTGGCTTCCATTAGCAAGGACGTCCAGGAGCTGATCCAGACGGTGTTCCGGGACAAGGTGCTGCCGTCCGAGCACGCACGGCGCCAGGCCGCGGCGGCCGCAACGACCGATGGCGCGTCACCTTCATAGGCGCCGCCAGTGAACCTCGCCGATCACGCCAAGAGGGCCGGACAGGCGCCGGCCCTCATCGTCGCGGACGGTGGCACGATCTCGCACTCCGAGCTGTACGCCCGCAGCCGGCGCGTCGCGGCGGTGTTGCACGAGGCTGGACTGCGCCCCGGCGACGGCGTGGCCCTGATCTTGCCGAACCGGCCTGAGTTCCTCGAAATCACCTGGGCCTGTCAGCTTTCCGGCCTGTATTACACCGCGGTCAACACCCACTTCACCGCGGACGAGGTCGCCTACGTCATCGGGGACTCCGATGCGCGGACGGTCTTCGTCGACGCGACCATGCCCGAGCTTGCCGCCCACGTCCGCGCGGCCAACCCTGCCGTCACCATTCGCCTCGCGGTGGGGGGAGCCCTGCCCGGCTGGCGGGATTACGAGGAGGCGCTCGCGACGGCCGGTGCCGCGCCGCCCGCGTCGGACGGGTCGGAAATGCTGTACTCGTCGGGCACCACGGGTCGGCCCAAGGCGGTCCGCCGGCCCCTTCCGACCGACGGCAACGGCTCCTGGGCTCAGGCGGTGCTGGAGCTAGCGCTGACTCACAAGTACGGAATGAGCATGTCCAGCGTGTACCTCTCCCCCGCACCGCTGTACCACGCCGCCGGAGTGAACTACACCATGGCGGTCAACCGCGTCGGCGCCGCGGCGATTCTCATGCGCAAGTTCGACGCCGAGACCGTCTTGCGATTGATCGAGACCCACCGCGTGACGCACGCCCAGTTCGTGCCCACCATGTTCGTGCGGATGCTCAAGCTGCCCAGGGCGGTTCGGGAAAAGTATGACGTGTCGAGCCTGCGATGTGTGATCCACGCGGCCGCGCCCTGCCCGGTCGACGTCAAGCACCACATGATGAAGTGGTTCGGGCCGATCATCCACGAATACTACGGCGGCACCGAGGGATTCGCGGGGACGACCATCGGTCCCGAGGAATGGCTGGCCCACCCCGGTTCGGTGGGCAGACCGATGACACCGGTGCACGTGATCGGAGAAGACGGCGCCGAGTTGCCCGCCAGGCACGCCGGTGAGCTCTTCTTCGAAGGCGGACCCGACTTCGAATACTTCAAGGACCCCGCCAAGACCGCCTCGGTGTACAACGACCGCGGCTGGCGCACCCTGGGCGACATGGGGTACGTCGACGACGACGGCTACCTCTATCTCACCGACCGGTCCACGTTCATGATCGTTTCCGGCGGGGTGAACATCTACCCCCAGGAGGTCGAGAACCTGCTGATCATGCATCCCAAGCTCGTTGACGCGGCCGTCTTCGGCGTCCCGAACGACGAGTTCGGCGAGGAGGTCAAGGCCGTCGTACAGCCGGTCGACGGCGTCCGTCCAAGGCCCGACCTCGAGGCGGAGCTCATCGAGTACTGCCGAGCGCACCTGGCCGGCTACAAGTGCCCGCGCACCGTCGAATTCGTTCCGGAATTGCCACGGGACCCGAACGGAAAGCTGTACAAGAGACGCATTCGCGAGCGTTACTGGCAGGGGCGGACAACGCGAATCGTGTAACCGAAGAGGGATGGCGAGATGGCTTCCAAGACAGACTCAGCGACAAGCCCGGTGGGCACGGACAGGACCTGGACACCGCTGCCGGTGCCGTGGGCGGTCCAGACCGTCGATCGCATTCCCAAGCAGCGCTACTACGACGCCGAGTTCTTCGCGCTGGAAGCGGCGGCCTTCTGGCCGCGCGTCTGGCAGATGGCATGCCGGCTCGAGGAGATTCCCAAACCCGGCGACTTCGTCGAATACGAGATCCTCGACCAGTCGATCATCGTGGTGCGTGTCGACGCGGACACGGTGCGGGCCTACCACAACGCGTGCCGCCATCGCGGGGTGAAACTCGTGGAAGGCGGGGGTTCCCGGCGAACTTTCGTTTGCCCCTTCCACGGCTGGTGCTGGGGCCTCGACGGGCGCAGCACATTCGTGTTGCGGCCCGAGGCGTTCGCCGACGAAAACATGAATCCGCAAGACCTGCAGCTGGTTTCGGTGCGATGTGAGACCTGGGGCGGGTGCGCGTGGATCAACCTCGACGACGGGGCCCCCGCGCTGCGTGACTGCCTGGAGCCCTTCGCGTCGACCTACGACGCCTGGCAGGTGGAATCGCTGCGGGTCGAGTGGTGGCAGTCCTGCCGGCTGCCGGTGAACTGGAAGCTGGCGGCGGCGGCGTTCATGGAGGGCTACCACGTCCCCCAGACCCATCCGCAGCTGCTGCCCTCCGCGCAGAACGGCGGCCCCGTCAAATCGGTGCACCCCGTCGTCGCGAGCAGCCTGTACTTCATGCGTACCCTCGGCACCGGCATGGGCGGCATGACGCACGACAACGACATCCGAATCGCCGAGGGACTGCAGAACATTGAGCTCCCCGCCGATCCCGCCGCGGCGATGAATGCCTGGCGCGGCGCCCTCAACGACGCCGTCGTCAGCTGGCACCGGGCCCGGGGCAGCACCATGCCCGACCTCAACGAGCTGGTCCGCCGCGGGATCACCGACGCGATCGGGTTCTGCTTCCCGCACTACTTCATCCTGCCCACCTACAGCAGCGCGTCGTCCTACCGCATCCGCCCGCTGGGCCCCGAGGACACCCTGTTCGAGATCTGGTCCCTCACCCGGTTCCCCGACGATGTTTCCGCGGGCAGGCCCCAGCCCCCGGAGCCGATGGCGCCCGACGACCCGCGCTGGCCACCGATCCCAGCGCAAGACTTCTCCAATCTGCCGAGGCAGCAGAAAGGGTTGCACTCCAAGGGCTTCGAGTACATGCGCCTGTCGGACCAGATCGAGGGCCTGATCTCCAACTTCGAACGCGTCGTCGACGGCTTTCTCGCCGGCCTGCCGCACGAGGCGTTGGTTCCCGCGATCCAGAAGACCAACACCACCATCGACGTACCGGTCGCCGACCTGGCCTTGCGCGCGGAGGCACGATGACCACCCGGTGGGACCGCTCCGTGGATCTGCTCATTGCGGGCAGCGGCGGGGGCGGCATGGTCGCGGCGCTGGCGGCGCTCGACTCCGGCATCGAGCCGCTGGTGATCGAAAAGCAGGCCCTGGTCGGCGGTTCCACCGGCCTCTCGGGCGGCATGGTGTGGCTGCCGAACAACCCGCTCATGCGCGCCGCGGGCATCCCGGACTCGCACGAGGACGGTCTGGCCTATTTCGACGACGTCGTCGGTGACATCGGTCCGGCCTCCTCGCCAGCGCGCCGCGAGATGTTCCTCAGCGCGGGCTACGAAATGATCGACTTCCTCACCCGCAAGGGTGTTCGGTTCGTGCGGTGCCCCGGCTGGAGCGATTATTACCCGAACCACAAGGGGGGCAACGAAGCCGGTCGTGCTATCGAGTGCGTCCCGTACGATGCCGCCGCTCTGGGGACCTGGCGGGACAGGGTCCAGCCTTCGATGGCCAAGGCGTATGGCGGGTTCGTGCTCAAGACCAACGAGCTGCGTTCGGTGCAGTACTTCAATCGGTCGCCGCGAGCCTTCGCGGTGGCGATGCGAGTGTTCGCGCGCACCAGGGCCGCCCGGCTGCGCCGTCGGGAGATCCTCACCAACGGAGCGTCGCTCATCGGTCAGATGCTCAAGGTGCTGATCGATCTGCGCGGCGAGCCGCCGATCTGGACGGGCGCGGCGATGGATGACCTGATCGTCGAGGATGGCCGGGTCGTAGGCGCGCGCGTCTCACGGCACGGCGAGGCGCTGAACATCGAGGCGCGCAAGGGCGTCCTGCTGGCCGCGGGCGGGTTCAGCCGCAACGCGGACATGCGCCGCCGCTACAGCGGGGACCAGCCGAACGAGGGGCTCTGGTCGATCGCGAACGCCGGCGACACCGGCGAGGTGTTGCAGACCGCGATCCGGCTGGGCGCCAAGACCGACCTGATGGACGAGGCCTGGTGGCTGCCGTCGGTTTTCATCGCCGACGGGGGCGACGCCGCGAAGGCGCTGGGCAGCGGGCGGCAGCGCCCCGGCGCCATCTACGTCGACGGAACCGGCCGGCGGTTCTGCAACGAGTCCAACTCGTACGTCGAAGTCGGCAAGGCGATGTATGCGAACAAGGCGGTGCCGTGCTGGATGGTCTTCGACGAGGGCTACATCGGCCGGTACGTTTCGGGGGCGAACCCGTTCAAGAAGCGTCGCCTCCCCGAAGAACTCATCACACGGGGCGCGGTGATGCGCGGTGAGACCATCGGCGAGCTGGCGAACCAGATGGGGGTCCCGGCCGACGCGCTGGAGCAGACGATCAGGCGCTTCAACGGTTTTGCGGCCAAGGGCCTCGATCCCGACTTCGGGCGCGGTCAGTCGGCGTACAACGACTGCCTGGGTGATCCCGGGCATCGCCCCAACGCCGCGCTCGGTCCGCTCGAGCGGTCACCGTTCTATGCCACCAAAGTCGTTCCGGCCGATGTCGGCACGTGCGGCGGCGTGATCACGAACGAGCACGCCCAGGTGCTCGACGAGGACGACCGCGTGATCGGCGGACTGTACGCGACCGGCAACATCACCGCGACGGTGATGGGCCGCAACTATCTGGGCGCCGGCGGAAGCATCGCGTACACAATGGTGTTCGGCTACGTCGCGGCTCGGCACGCCGGGCGCCGGGGTGGCGCCGGCGAGCCAGGCGGCTAGGCCCCGGCATCCTTCTCGTCGCGGCCGATGAATTCGCGTGGCTTCATGCCCGATTGCTTCAGCTCGGCCCGCCGCGCCTGGACGTCGGAGGCGGCGCCGACCATGTTCGTCAGGATGTGGCTGACCTGCAGGTGCACCCGCATGCCCATCAGTTCCCACGCGCGCTTCACGTTGTTCTTCACCGCCATCAGTGTGGTCAATGGGATTTGAGCGATCTTGCGCGCCATCTCCTCGACGACTTCGTCGAGGTCTTCGCGCGGCACCACCTTGTTGAGCAGGCCCCAGTCGAGGGCTTCCTGCGCGGAGAGCGTCGGGGCGAGCAGCAGCCAGTCCATGGTCCGATGCCAGTTCATCAGCAACCACGGCTCGATCATGGTGTGCCCGCCGGGCTCGCCAAGGCTTTGAGCAAGCGGCATTTGAAAATACGCATCCTCGGACGCGACGCAAAAGTCGGTCAGCAGACCGAGATAGATCCCGCCCCCCATGCAATAGCCGTGAATCGCGGAAATCGTCGGCTTCGGAAACTCCCACAGGTACAGCGTCGGCCACAGGAACAAGTCGGCCGTGCCCTTGTACAGGTCCTCGAACGTCTCACCGAAGTCCGGATACGGGTTTTCGTCAGGGCCCCAGCGGGCCACATGCCCGCCGCAGAACCCTTTTCCGTTGGCCTTTAGGATGACGACCTTGATCTCTTTATCCCGGTCGGCTTCGTGCAGGCATTCGTCGACTTCGGTGACCAGGACCGCGTCCTTGGTGTTGGCCTTGTCCACCCGGTTCAGGATGATCCGCGCGATCGGCGGTTCGCGCTCGTAGATGACCGCTTCGAGAACGCGCCGCTCCATCTGCGTGACATTACCCGGCTGGGAGCCGAAATGGCAGCGCCAAACGCCATTTCGGTGAGCACCGATTCACGCGGTGAAAACGCTTGCCGTTCAGCGGCCTTCGCGTCCCGCGCGCGCAAGCAGCCAGGCCTGACCCTCGCCTTCGCCGGCGGCCAGCTGCTCGAGTTCGGCGAACGCCGCGGGTAGCTCGCCGGCGGCCGCGCGATACGGGCCTGGGGCGGCTCCCACTTCGCTCAGCACGGTGATCGCGAGCAGCCCGCCGGGCGCCAGGCGTTCGATGATCAACCGGTCGAGGCGGCGGTCCCGGAATCGATGGCACAGGACGAGGTCCACGGGCGGCCCGGCCGGCAGGCCGTCATCGAGGTCAGCGACCTCGAAACGGCACCGATCGCTCACGCCGGCGCGCTGAGCCAGCTCCCGCGCCTGACCGACCGCCACCGGCGAGACGTCCACGCCCACCACCTCGAGCCCGCGCAGCGCGAGCCACACCGCGCTCGGTCCGGGTCCGCATGCGACATCGAGAGCCCTTCCCGCAGTGGGCAGTACGTCAAGGTGGGCTGCCAAGAAGCCTGGTGGTCCCACCGCGTCCATCGATGGCGGTGCTTTGGTCGCGTACCGCTCGTCCCAGCGCTGCCGGTCCGCTTCGGCCATAGCCGCCACTCTAGGGGCGCCCAGCTGTTCTGGACAGCTGTCTGTAAATCGCCGTCGGCGGGTACCGGACCGCCGTTCGCCGGTGACGCGAAACAACAGCGCGTAGCGCAGATCCGCCGCCGGGCAAGATTCGGAAGACGGTTGTTCGCGCTCTCGGCGCCTTCCTACACTGGACCGGTGTCCAAAGATGCGGCTCGTCGGTCCGACCGCCGGCCCGGACAGACGATCCGCAAGGTCCTCGACGCCGGGCTCGAGGAGCTGCGCGCGTCGTCGTACGCCAATCTGACGATGCGTTCGGTGGCGAGTCGTGCCGGAGTGTCACCGGCCAGCGCCTACACCTACTTTCCGTCGAAAAGCGCACTGGTCGCGGCGGTGTACCTGCGCTTTCTCCGCGAGCTGCCGCTGCATACCGATGTCAACGACACCACCAAGACCCGGGTCAGCTCAACCCTGCGAGACATGGCCGTCGTGGTAGCCGACGAGCCCGAACTGACCGCGGCGTGCGGCGCGGCCCTGATGGCAGATGACCCGGCGGTGAAGCCGATTCGTGAGCAGATCGGCCAAGAGGTCGCCACCCGGATCGGTGCCGCGCTGGGACCGGGCTGGCCGCGCGCCGTGAAATCGACGCTGCAGATGACTTTCTCCGGCGCGCTGATGACCGCCCGGTTCGTCAGCTTCGACGAGATCGCGGGACAACTCGACGAGGCCGTCAACCTGATTTTGGGTGCATCCGTGGCGTAAGCCGTTGCCCGGCAACGGTTAAGCGACCGGCGTCAAGTTCCTGGATGTCTGGCCCGCCCGCAGGAAGCGGCCGAACTTCTGCTTGCCCAGCGCCGGCGCGGCCTCGCCGGCACCGAACGCCAACCGTCCACCCACCAACACGGCGCTGACGGTGTCGTCGTTGCGGTTGACCATCCGGGACAAGCCGCCGTAGGACTGCACCGGATGCTCGGCGTAGCGATCCAGCGAATCGTCGAGCTTGTCCGGGTTGATCACGACGATGTCGGCACGGTCCCCTTCGCGCAGGGTGCCGGCGTCGATTCCGTACCAGGACCCGAGCTCGCCGGTGAGCCGGTGCACGGCACGCTCGACCGACATGAACGGGGAGCCGTGCTTGTCCGCCTCGTGCACGTGCCGCAGCAGACGCAGTCCGGAGTTGTAGAAGGCCATGTTGCGCAGGTGTGCGCCGGCGTCCGAAAAGCCCATCTGGACGGTTTCGCTCCGCGCCAGCTTCTTGAGCACCTCGGGGCGATGATTGGAGATCGTGGTCCGCCAGCGCAGGCTTTCGCCGTGCTCCACCACCAGGTCGAGGAATGCGTCGACCGGATGCAGCCCGCCGCGGTCCAGGCCCACTTGGCCGAAGGACTTGCCGACCACCGACGCGTCCGGGCAGGCGACGATCTCGGCGTCGAAGAAGTCCCGGTGCCACACCCGGGGCCCGAACCTCTTGTCGTAGTCCTCGCGGAACCACCGGCGGTAGTCCTGGTCGCGCATCAGCTGATTGCGCTCGATCTCGCCCTGCAGGTGCAGCGCCGCCGCGCCTGCGCCGAACTCTTCGAACACCACCAGCGAGATCCCGTCGGCGTAGACCTCGAACGGGACCGGCAGATGCTGCCACCGGAAGTCACCGCCCAGAGCGTTCACCGCTCGGGCCAGGGAGTCCATCAGGTGGATCACCGGCGGTATGGCCTTGATGTCGGCCGCCGAGAGCAGGCTGGTCTTCAACCGGGGCCGGCCGAATCCCAGCGACGTCGCCAGCTGGGACACCACCGACAGCGGGTTTTTGATGTCGGGCCCCGACTGCAGAATCTTGTTGCGCCGCCGCAAGATAGCGTTCAGCCGGCGCAGTTCGCGGGACGTCGCGTACGTCGACGGCAGGGTTCGCGACCGGCAGACCTCGCCGTCGAGTTTGTCGAACAGCAGTTGCTGCGATGACATCCCAACGAAGCCTTCGTCGAGCGCCTCGTTCAGCATCGACTCCATCCGCGCCAGCTCGGCGGCCGACGGCCGGACGTCCTTGCGGGTTGCGCGGTCCAGCCCCATCGTTGCGGCACGCATGTCGGAGTGGCCCATGAAGGCGGCGACATTGGGCCCCAGCTTTCGCCGCTCGAGTTCGGCGACATACTCCGCAGGATTGGTCCATGAGCGGGCCGCGTCCAGGTGCTCGATGACGTAGCGGCGGGGAATCGCCTCGACGCGGCCGAAGATATCGCCCGCGTCCACGTTGTCCAGGTAAACCGTGGACAACGAACACGATCCCAGCATCACGGTGGTCACGCCATGCCGCAGCGATTCGGAAAGCTCGGGCTCACAGAGTATTTCGACGTCGTAATGCGTGTGGATGTCGATGATCCCTGGGATCACCCACTGGCCCGTCGCGTCGATGACATCGGCACCCGCCGTGTCGAGTGGTTCTGGCGTGATGGTGGCGACCCGGCCGTCGCGCACACCGATGTTTCTGCGCGCCGACGGCGCACCCGTCCCGTCGAACCAGCGACCGTTGGTGATCACGGTGTCGTAGTGCAAAGTTCGGCCTTCCTGCCGCGCGGCACCCCCATGGTCCGCAGTGAGCATACATAATGGCGGAAGTGTCCGCCCGTGTTAACCAGCCACGATCGCCTGCTCCCAGCCGCTATGATCCGGCTGTGGGGATCACCGACTACGGGTTTGCCGCCCGCTAAATGCGCAGTCACGGTTGGGCAGGGAACACGCCCGCCTCCGACGAGGAGGCGATCGGGCGCATCCTTGATGCCGCCGACAAGATCATCGCCGAGCCCGGCTCGGCGCTGCGGATCGCCGACGTGGCGCGGGCGCTCGGGGTCACCCGGCAGACCGTGTATCGATACTTCCCCGGGACGCAGGCGCTGCTGTTGGCGTCGGCGATGCGAACGGCCGACGGCTTCCTGGATCGGATGGCGGCCCACCTCGAGGGAGTCACCGACCCCGTCGTGGCGATCACCGAAGGAATTGCGTACGCCATCGAAGAGCTGGCCTCGGACAACCAGGTCGAATTCGTGCTCAACCAACGCCATCGCGGCGGGCAGAAGGTCTCCATCATCTCGGACACCGCCCTGGCGTTTGGCCGCTCGATGCTGCATCGCTACGACATCGATTGGGAGAGGTACGGTTTCGACGAAGCCGGCCTCGATGAATTGAACGAATTCAGCCTGCGGGTGCTGCATTCGTTCCTCGCCGACCCGGGACGCCCGGCGCGCAGCGGTGCCGATCTGCGGCGCTATCTCACGCGTTGGCTCGGACCGGCGATCGCCTACCCGCAGATGATGCGTGCGATGGACGCGCTGCACAGCCCCGAGCCCCCGCGAACGCGACGGCGCCCGTTCAAGGCATCCTGACCCCCGCCGACGTTGACCACGACCGTTAAGGAGCGGGCATGACGGGTCTCGGACAGATCGCTCTGAACAGCGCGCCCGTGTTCGGCGGCGCGATGCTTGCCGTGGCCGCCGGGCAATTCCGGGGCCCGGATTATCGGGGGCTGATCAAACAGGACATGGACTTGCTCGACCGGCTGCCGCCGGAGGCCGCCGGGAGGCGCGCCGAGCTGCAACGCACCATCGACGCCCGCATCGACGACCTGATCGACACCGCGGACCGGGGCCGGGCGCTGCGCAAGGCGGCGCTGTCTTACCGGGGCAACTGGCGGGACGTGGTGCTGCTGCTCTGTGTCGTGCTGTTCACCATCATCTGGTGGGAGGTCGACCACAGTCGGGGCAACTGGCTGCCCATGTTCGTGCTCCTCATCATCTTGACCGTGGTGACCGCCGCCTACGCGTTTCGCGGCGTGCTCCGGGCCGCCGGTTCGTTGGTGCACCGGCAAGCGCGGTAGCACGCCGGCGGCCGCGACCGCATAACGCGCGCACTTAGTCACCCTGTGACAAAATCACGCTGTGCAGGCGCATCGTCTCGGCGGTTTGATTTGTGCTGTGCTGGCAGCGTTTTGGACGCTCCCGGCCGTTCCGGTCGCGGCAGCCGGGCCGTGCCCCGACGTCGAGGTGGTGTTCGCGCGGGGCACCAACGAGCCGCCCGGCATCGGCCGGATCGGACAGAGCTTCGTCGACAGCCTGCGGCCGCGCGTCGGCGGCAGGTCCGTGGGCGTGTATCCCGTCGACTACCCGGCGACCACTGACTTCCCCAGGGCCGTGGATGGAATCAGCGACGCGGGCGCGCACGTCGAACACATGGCGGTCTCCTGCCCCCGAACCAGGATGGTGCTGGGCGGGTACTCCCAGGGCGCGGCCGTGATTGGTTTCGTCACCGAGAGCGCGGTGCCGGACGGGGTGCACCTGGTCCAGGCGCTGCAGCCGATGCCGGCCGAGGTTTCCAACCACGTGGCCGCGCTCGCGCTCTTTGGGAAGCCGTCGAACCAGTTCATGAGCATCCTCAACGAACCGCCCGTGACGATCGGCCCCCCTTATTCGGCCAAAACCATCGAGTTGTGCGTGCCCGGCGACCCGGTCTGTTCGGACGGGGGCAACCCCGTCGCGCACCGCCAATACGTCGAGGCCGGTTTGGTTGACCAGGCGGCCGATTTCGCCGCCGGACGCGTGTAGACCGGCGCTCGAACCGAGCCCCGAGGCAACCGGCGAGCGGGCGGCGTCAGCGCGGTCCGGCCCCGGCATCGAGGACCTCGATGGCCGCATCGATGTTCGGGATGATCGTTGGGCCGTAGCCGGTCACCAGCTGCCCGAGGGCGCGGGCGATGTGCGGTCCGACGGCAGCCGCGGCGAGGACCTCTTCGCCCAGAACGATGCCGTTCACCAGGTGGGCGGCGCTCAGGCGGCCGTCGGGGGTGACTTCATAACGCCAGTGGCCGATCTGCACCCGTTCCGGCTGCGACCGGAAGAAGCCGCGGCGCGCGGCAGTGGAAATCACCCCCGGTACGCCGGAGAACACCCGAAGGACCAGCCCGACTCCCCCGGGACCCGACAAGGCCGCTCCGATGGACTGGCCGACCCGCTCGTGATCGAGGCTCGTCATCAATCGCTCATGGGCAGGACGAACGACGGCGTCACCGGCTGCGCCGCACCGCCGCGACGCACCGCGGTTCCCGCGACGTAGAACTCCACGGTGTGATGGCCCCAGGCGTAGTTGGAGATGGCGAAGTGCACCCCGACGACGCCGCTTCCGCCATCGCGCTCGGCCTCACTTTGCATGCGCGACATCGCCAGCTCTCTGGCCTGGTAGCTGCCTTGCGTCCACTGGGGCATCTCGGCGTTGCGCCCCACCTGGCCGAGCGTGCGCAGGAACCCTTGCACGGCGATGTGGAACACGCAGTTGCCCATCACGAACGCGACCGGGACGAATCCCGATCGCAGGAGGGTGGTCAGGTCCTGCCCGGACAGGTGACTGGTGAACGCCTGCCCGTTGGGACGGCGATAGGCTCCGGGCTTCTCCGTGTATCGCACCGCGGTGCCGACCGCGATGAACTCGAGATGCTCGCCCTCGCCCTGATGGCGCCATTCGAGGCGGACACCCACCACGCCGTCCGCGCCCAGCGAATCGGCCTCCGCCTGCATCCGCGACATCGCGTTCCAGCGCGCCCGGTAGGTCGCGTCGGTGAGCACGGGCAGCTCGGATTGTTGCCGGATCCCGGTGAACTGATAACCGACGTGGTAGACCGAGACGCCCATCACCAGCTCGATCGGCTCGAACCCGGCCCCATGCAACAAGGCGAATTCGTTGATCGAGAGATCAGAGGTGAACACTTTGCCTGCGTGCGACAGCCGTTCGCTGGCAACTGGGTCGAGCGGGTTCGGTTGCATTGTCAAAACGCCCTCCTGCGGTTCGCAGGACAGCGTAGGCCGCCGGGCCGCCCCGCACACCCACAACGTGCGACTTTCCCGTGCATCAGTGGTGAAATCAGGGCGCCCGGGGGCGCCGCTCCCGGCCCGTGGCGACACCGCCACGGCGTCGACCAGATCGATTTGCTGCCGCCCGGGTCGATCAGTGCGCGGCTTGCGCGGCGCCGATCATCGCGTGCAGATCGTCGAGCGACCAGGGTTCGCCGTCGCGGTGGTCGCGGTAGCCCAGCACCCGCGGCGTCGGCCGGTCGAAGCCGCCGACGAATCCGCCTGCCGCGACGAAGATCTGGCCCGTGACGGCCCGCGCCAGGTCGCTCACGAGATACGCGTAGAGCGGAGCCACGAAGGCCGGCGGCGCGCTGTCGAGCGAGGCGCGCATGGTCATCTCGTCCAGCAGCCCGCGCCGGTGCAGGTCTTCGATGTGCTTCTCGTACTCGGCACCCGTGGACAGCCGGGTCCGGGCGCCGGGACACACCACGTTGGCTCGCACGCCGTGGCCTTTCAGTTCGGCGGCGATGGCCATCGTCAGCGCGTTCACGGCGCCCTTGCCCGCGGGATAGCCGGTGCCGCCGTAGTCGCCCAGAAACGCGACCGAACTGGTGTTGACGATGGCGCCGTGCCCCTGCGCGGCCATGACGGGAGCCGCCGCCCGGCAGGTGTGAAAAGCGGTGCCGAGGTGAGCGCTGATCAAGCGGTCGAAGTCGCCCGGCGAGATGTTCAGAATCGAGGAGCCGGGTGGTTCGGCGATCCCCGCGCAGTTGATCAGCCCATTTAGTCGTCCATACCTGCGCACGCAGTCATCGACAAGGACGCCGGCGATGCGCTCGTCGTCCGCGGGTCCGACCACCGCGCTGGCATGCCCGCCGGACGCCGTGACCGCGGCGACCGTCTCCTCCACCGCCTCCGCGTCGCGCCCGTTGACGATCACGCCCGCGCCCAGGCCGCAGAGCAGCTCGACGACCGCCCGCCCGATCCCCCGGCTGCCGCCGGCCACCACCACGCCGCGCCCGTCCAGCGAGCGCCCGCCGGCATTCATCGCCGTCATAATGCGTTGTGCGCGAACGGCTCTCGGCTAGGGTCGAGAGCAAGTCGCGGGAAATCGGTCACGAACATTAGGCGAACAGTACCCAGCCGGGCCAGAAATGAGAACCGTAGCCGGCGCCTTCCGACACGCGCGGAATGTGATGGGCGCGGTCGACTCCGGTTAACCTGAGAAATGCCGCTCCGCTTTGCCGGCGGCCGCCGGTTCGAACCGGAGTAATCCCGACGGTCCATTTCGCGCGGTGAAAGTGCTGGCCCGGGCAAGCGTCAGGAGGTTTGCTGCGATGCGGTTTGTTTGTTCGGTGCAAACGGGTGGGACAAGGGCCGGGGCCGACTCGGGGTGAGCGATCGCGGGCGCACGCAATGGGGCGTATAGTCGTAAACGAAGTCCGTTCTGGACGTGTCGCCGTTTAGCCCAAAGCGGCCAGTCAGCCGCATGGCTACTGAGCTTGGCATGGCTCCGGCGACAAACACCTGAGTCATCTCCCGCCGGTAACCCGCGCGTTCGATTACCGACCAGTCCTGCGGATACAGGTGCAGTGAGGCGACGTGCGCATAGCTGCCAGTCTCGTTGCACACGACTCAGAGGAGTGAGTCAGTAATGCAGAAATGTTTGTGCACCAAAGTTTTCAGGATCAGCCGCGCCGCGAACGGGCGCGTGCGCCTATGACCAATGTGATTGCTCCCGCCCGTCCTGCGTCCACCCCGCCGTGCCGTGACAAGAAAGCCGACGATTCGTACGACGACGTGGTCGAGATGTTCGTGCTGCTGCGCCGGATGCCGGCCGAGTCGCACGAATACCGTCGCCAGCGCGAACGGATCGTGACCCGATGCCTGCCCCTGGCCGACCACGTGGCCAGCCACTTCGCCCGCCGCGGCGAGGGGCTCGATGACCTCATCCAGGTGGCGCGACTGGGCCTGATGAACGCCATCAACAGGTTCGATCCCGATAAGGGCCCGAGCTTCATCGGCTTCGCGGTGCCGACCATGATGGGCGAGGTTCGGCGTTACTTCCGCGACTACAGCTGGGGCATGCGGGTCCCGCGGAGATTACGTGAACTGCACGTGCAGATCAGCAGGACGACCGGCGATCTGGCCCAGAAACTGGGACGCGCACCCACCGCGGGCGAGTTGTCGCAGGAGCTGGAAGTCCCGCGCGAGGAGATCGTGGAATGCCTGGTGGCGGGCGACGCCTACCGGCTGGATTCCCTGGACGCGCCGGTGGGCACCGACAGCTCGGGCACACCGCGACTGGTCGCGGACGCGGTCGGCGGCATCGACCCGCAGATCGAACACATCACCAACCGGGAAGCGCTGCGCGTCCTGGTTGCCGGACTCCCCGAGCGCGAACGCGAGGTCTTGCGCATGCGATTCTTCGAATCGATGACGCAGAGCCAGATCGCCGAGTGCATCGGGGTGTCGCAGATGCAGGTCTCGCGCATTCTGGCCAGCACCCTGCGCTGCCTACGCGACCAACTGGATTAGCCCCTCATCTCTTTCGGGGCCTTCGGCGCCACGGTGGCGCCGCGCCGCAATGTACTGTGCGATTCGGGAACGAACTCGACGGTGGCGCCGAAGGCGGCCTGGAAGGGAGCTCGAGCGATGAGGACTTCACGGACGGTGGCCGCGGGCGTCGCGGTGACGGCGGCGCTGGCGGTGGCGATAGCGGGGTGCGGCAAGAATTCGACGACCTCGACGCCGTCGAAGTCGGGGTCGTCCAGCTCGGCCACCAGTGCGCACAGCTCGGCTCCGACGTCGTCGGCCGCCGCGCAGCCGAGCGAGTACACCGGACTGCTGATCCAGGCGAGCGACATCAACGCGCCGATACCGTTCACCGCCACCCCACCGACCCCGAACCCGAATGGCCAGCCGGGCGTCGCGACGACGTTCAAGGACGAGGACGGCAGCCACGTCATCAAGGACACCATCCAGGTGTTCGCGGACCCCGGCGCCGCCACCGACGCGTTGAACACGGCCAAGGGCGCCCAGGGTGACGTGATCAAGAACCCGACGACGCAAGCTGCCAACGTCGGAACCGGCGGAACGACCTTATTGGGCAACAATCCGGACAAGAGCAAGGGCGTGACGATACTGCTGTTCACCGAGGGCAGGGCCTTCGTCACGCTGCAGTTCGACGGCCCGCCCGACACCCTGGCCCCCGCGGATTTCGTCAACGACGTTGGTCAGAAACAAGATGCCGCCATCAAGAAGGGCCTCGGCGGCTGAGCGCGAACTGACCGCCCACCACCAAGGAGCCCGATGACCATCATCAACGGCATGCCAGCCCATGCCCTGCTGCTGCACTTCGTGGTCGTGCTGGTACCGCTGACCGCCCTGCTGGAGATCGTGTGCGTGTTTTGGCCGACGGCGCGTCGGGGCCCGCTGTTGTGGCTCGCTCTGATATTCGCGGTCGCCACCATGGTGTTGACGCCGATCACGGTGAACGCCGGGGAATGGCTTTACGACCTGAGGGCCAAACCCAGCGCCATCCTGCAGAAGCACGCCACTCTGGGCGCGACGATGACCTACTTCGCCGCCGCACTGCTGGCGGCCGCGCTGGTGCTAGTGGTGATGCGCGTGATCGAACGCCGCTCGGACAAGAGCCGCGTGGTCGTCCGGGCGACCATCGCGATACTCGTTCTCGCCGCTGCCATCGGGTCGACGGTCCAGATCTATCGCGTGGGTGATGCTGGTGCGCAGTCGGTTTGGGGCGACGAGATCGCGAAGCTGAAAAAGTCGCATCCGGGTTAGTCCCCGCCGCGTCGCGATGGGATCTGCGGCGTGAGGAGAAACAGGCGGAACTGGCGCCCGCCCGCGCGGTCTTGGGCTAATTGATAGTTCGGCCAGTGCGCCAGCGCCTCTGACCACGCTTTGTCCCGCTCCTCGCCGGTGAGTAACCGTACCGCCGCGACGAAGCGCTGCCCGCGCCTGCGGACGGTAACCCGCTGCGTGGCTTTCAGATTCGCCGACCACGACGGGTGGCGGTCCCGACCCCAATTGGAACCGACCAGCAACAGCCCATTGTCGACGGGCACGTACTGCACCGTCGCCGTGCGGGCGAGGCCCGTTTTGC
This sequence comes from Mycobacterium sp. E2238, assembly GCF_001672665.1. Taxonomy (NCBI): domain Bacteria; kingdom Bacillati; phylum Actinomycetota; class Actinomycetes; order Mycobacteriales; family Mycobacteriaceae; genus Mycobacterium; species Mycobacterium sp. E2238. The sequence continues at coordinate 45,589 of NZ_LZKF01000027.1, forward strand.
GTCCCGCCGTCGTGATCCGCACGTTCGGCAGGCCGGCCAGGTCCAGCACGCCGAGCCGCCCACCCGTCACGAACCGCATCAGCGCCTCGACGGCTTCCGCGACCGGCCGGCCATTGAGGACGAGCCGGCGGTAGGCCGTCGGATTGGCGGCCAGCCGCTGGAGCGGATTCATACGGCGACTGTATTCCCGTGCGGGCCGGCCCGGGCGTCGCAGCAATGAAATCACCTTGACGGAACGGGATTCCAATGCGGACGCGTAGCACACCGCCCGGCGACCAAACTATTAAATAAACTGCTTGATTTAATCAGGCACGCGGTGTTCACTGAGGCGATGACCGCCGAGCGGATGGCCCGGTCCGTCCGATCGACGGGTACGCGGGACGCGATCCTGTCGGCCGCGGAGGTGCTGTTCGCCGAACGCGGCATGTATGCCGTATCGAATCGGCAGATCAGCGAGGCGGCAGGGCAGGGCAACAACGCCGCGGCTTGTTATCACTTCGGCACCAGGACCGACCTGCTCCGGGCGATCGAGAGCAGGCATCGGGAACCCATCGAGGAGCTCCGGGCGCAGATGTTGGACGCCGTCGACGATTCGATCGACCTGCGCGACTGGGTGGGCGCGTTGGTGCGACCCCTCACCGATCACCTGCACGCGCTGGGTACGCCCAGCTGGTACGCGCGGTTCGCCGCCCAGGCCATGGCCGACCCCACCTACCGCCACGTCGTCACCAAAGACGCGCTCACGTCGCCGCTGCTGGTGCGGACCATCGACGGCATCAATCGCTGCCTCCCCGAGCTGCCCAAGCGGGTGCGTTCAGAACGCATGGTCATGGTGCGCAACCTGCTCATGCACACCTGCGCCGAGCACGAAGGCGCCCTGGCCGAACACGGGCCACGGTCGCGTTCGGCCTGGCCGGTCGCCGGCGAAGGCCTGATCGACGCCATCGTCGGCCTGTGGCGCGCACCGGTCCACGTGGGTGCGGCATCCGGCTAGTCCGGCGAAAACCAAAGCAGGCCAGCAGCAAGGAGAACGATGACCGACGTCTCGACCGCCACCGATATCCCGGAGTTCCCGATGTCGCGGGCCCCGGGCTGCCCGTTCGCCCCGCCCCCAAAGGTGTTGGAGCTCAACGCCGACAAGCAGCTCAGCCGGGTGCGAATTTGGGACGACAGCACGCCGTGGCTGATCCACGGCTACGAGGCGATCCGGGAGTTGTTCACGGACTCGCGCGCCAGCGTCGACGACCGGCTGCCGGGATATCCACATTGGAACGAGGGCATGCTCGCGACGGTGCACAAGCGCCCGCGATCGGTGTTCACCTCCGACGCCGGAGAACACACCCGATTCCGGCGGATGCTGTCAAAGCCCTTCACGTTCAAGCGGGTTGAGGCGCTGCGCCCGGCGGTGCAGCAGATCACCGACGATCACATCGACGCGCTGCTGGCCGGCCCCAAGCCGGGCGACATCGTCAGCACGTTGGCGCTGCCCGTCCCATCGCTGGTCATCAGCCAATTGCTGGGTGTGCCCTACGAGGACGCCGACTTCTTCCAGGCCCAAGCCCAACGGGGCATGGGCCGCTACGCGACGGAGGAGGACACGGCCCAGGGCGCGGCATCGTTGGCGAAGTACCTGGCCAATCTGGTGCGGGCGAAAATGCAAAGCCCCTCGGAGGATTTGGTGTCCGACCTCGCCGAGCGGGTCAACGCCGAAGAGCTCAGCGTCCGCGAGGCCGCGCAGTTGGCCACCGGCGTCCTCATCGCCGGTCACGAAACCACCGCCAACATGATCAGCCTGAGCGTCGCGGCCCTGCTCGACCATCCCGACCAGCTGGCGTGGATGCGCGACAGCGACGATCCGAAGGAGATTGCCGTCGCGGTCGAGGAATTGATGCGCTACCTGAGCATCATTCAGACGGGCCAGCGCCGCATCGCGGTCGAGGACATCGACGTGGGCGGCGAGACCATCCGCGCCGGCGAGGGCATCATCCTCGACGTGGCGCCGGCGAACTGGGACTCCCGCCAATTCCCCGAGCCCGAGCGGCTCGACCTGCGCCGGGAGGACGGCCCGCACGTCGGCTTCGGCTACGGCCGCCACCAGTGCGTCGGGCAGCAGCTGGCCCGGATGGAGCTGCAGATCGTCTTGCCCACGTTGCTGCGTCGCGCCCCGAGCCTGCGGCTCGCGGTGCCGGTGGAAGAGCTGCCGTTCAAACACGACGCGCTGGCCTATGGCCTATACGAGCTTCCGGTGACATGGTGAGTAAACGATGATGTCGTCGCAAACCCGCACCCTTGAGATCGGAATCGACAACGTGACGTGGTCGTCCGACTGCTCGCACCACTTGGGTATCTGATGACGAATTCACTCACCCACGGCTCGGTGATCGACATACCCGACGAACCGGACCGGGCACGCATGCGTACGGAAATCGGGGCGCGGCTGCGGTCCGCGATGGCCGACCATGGTGTCGACGCGCTGATCCTGTCGATGAACGGCTACGTCGGGTATGCGACGGGCGCCAGCTGGCCGCTGCTGGACGCGGGCCTCTCGCATGTGGAGCGCCCGGTCGCGGTCGTACTCGCCGACGACGAACATCCGCACCTGTTCATGCCGTTCCGCGGCGGAGCGTCCGCGGCACCCCCGGTGTCCGACGACCACCTGCACGGCCCGGTCTACCTCGAATTCGACCACGGCGTAGGGCAATTCGCGCGCGAGCTGGCCGGGCTGATTCCGCCGGGCGCGAACATCGGCGTCGACGAGCTGACCGGGGCGATGCGCAGGGCAGGCCCCAACCTGTTCCCCGCGGGCGCGCCGACGGACGCGGCGATCGTGGTTGGTGCCGCGCAGCTGGTGAAGACGCGAGATGAGCTGTCCTGCCTTCGCCGGGCGGCCCGCATCACCGAAGAGGCGATGGTGGACGTGCAGGCGGCCCTGGCCCCGGGCGTGCGTCAGACCGAGCTTTCGGCCACGCTGGTGCGTCGCGCCTTCGAGCTGGGCGCCACCACCAACATGCTGGAGGCCATCTGGCAGGTCATGCCCAGCTCGCGCGAAACCGGAGTCTGGACGACCCACGGTGACCTTGCGTTGCCGCTGCTGCCCACCGATCGTGAACTCGCCGCCGGTGATGTGCTCTGGACCGATATCAGCATGACCTACCTCGGTTACTGCTCCGATTTCGGCCGTACCTGGGTTGTCGGCGAGCAGCCCACGCCCCGGCAACAGGATCAGTTCCGGCAATGGCGGGCCATCATGGATGCGGTGCTCGCCGCGACCAAAGCCGGTGTCACTTCCGGTGATCTGGCGCGGGCGGCGATCGCCGCCAACGGTGGCCGCAAACCGTGGTTACCGCATTTCTACCTGGGCCACGGCATCGGCACCTACCCCGCCGAAGCGCCCATGATCGGAACGGATCTCGGCGAAGAATTCGACGACAACTTCGTCTTTGCGCCCGGGATGGTTCTGGTTCTGGAACCAGTGGTGTGGGAGGACGGGACAGGCGGCTACCGCAGTGAAGAGATCGTGGTGATCACCGAAGACGGCTACCTGCCGATCACCGACTACCCCTACTCCCCTTATGGCGACTGAGGTTGTGCCCGACCCCCACCCATTGCGGATGGGCCGTCGGGAACGGGCACTGGCCCAAATGGACGCCCACGGGCTCGACGTCCTGGTGCTCGGGCGGCAGGCCAACATTCGTTATGTCACCGGCGCACCGCAGCTCTGGATCGCCGGGACGCGGCCGTTCGGTCCCATGTGTGTGGTGGTGCGCGCTTCCAGGGACATCTACCTCAACAGCACTGACGACGAGGGGGTTCCGGAGGAGATCGGGCACGATCACCTCTACGGACTGGCGTGGAACCCGATGACGCTCATCGACGTGCTGAAGAAGATCGACGGTGCCGAGACGGCGCGCCGCGTCGGATCCGATGCGATCACACCCACTTTCGCCGCGCTGCTGCCCGAGGCGTTCCCCAATGCCGACCTCGTCGACGCGGAGCCGGCGATGCGCGCGGCGCGGCGCATCAAGACACCTGACGAAATCGCGGCCATGGACACCGCCCTGCGCGTCGCCGAACGCGGACTCGCCGCGGCTTTGTCCGAATTCGCGCCGGGAGTCTCTGAGCGGACACTGGCCGCTGCCATGATGCAGGCCATGGCCGCGGGCGGGGTGAGCACGCCGGCCACTCAGGACGCCGCCTGGGTGACGTCGAAGGAACACCCTTGGCGCCGTGCCGATTCCGGCGAGGCTCGGCCGGGCGACCTGGTGGCGTTCGCCGCCGGGGCACTGGCGAATGGCTATGTCGCCGAGGTGGGCTGCACCCGGCCGGTCGGTGACGCTCCCCGTGAGCTCTTCCGACGGTCGGACGCGTTGCACGACAGCATGCTTGGGGCCTGCCGCCCCGGCGCACCCACCTCCGACCTGCTCGCCGCCTATCAGTCGGCCGGCGAGCCAATACCGCCGATGCCGATCGCGCACGGATTGGGGTTGGGTTTCGATCCGCCGGTGGTGTCCGAGCCTTTGCTCGCCGCGGGCGAATACGACGAGCTGGAGGTCGGCATGGTGTTGGCGATCACCGGCTATGTGTGGCAGGAGGGAATCGGCGCGGTATTCCGGCGGGACACCGTGCACATCACCGAGGACGGCGTCGATGTGATGACTACCAGCCCGCCGTGGACTGGCTGATTAAGATTTGACCTTCTGCAGCCGCGGATGCCGATGCCGATGCCGATGCCGATGCCGCAGTAAAGAAGGCGCGCCCTCTGCTGAAACCACTTGTGTCACTTTAGCTTCAGCGGTCTCAACGGCGGGTTTTTTGTCGGTGGGTGCCGATAGTTTCGCAGTGTGGCTATAGATCGCGACGCTGTGCTGGCAGCATTCGACACCATCGACGCTGCCATGGGCGACCTGGTCGGCTACGACGGTGACGATCTGGCCACTCCCGAGCAATTAGCGATGTTGAAGCGCTGCGAGAAGGTGCGCCGCCAGCTCCCGGCTATCGAGCATCCGCTGATCAACAACTTGGCCCGCCAGGCCACGGCAGAGGAGTTGGGCGGCAAGCTCTCCCATGCGATCGCCGAATCGACTTCGATCAGCCGCGCCGAAGCGTCGAGGCGCATCCAGGAGGCGGCCGACCTGGGGCCGCGGCGCGGGCTAACCGGCGAGCCCCTGGCGCCGATCCTTGCCGCAACCGCCGACGCCCAACGAGACGGAAAGCTGGGCACCGGGCAGGTGGCGGTGATCCGCAGGTTTTTCCGTCAGCTGCCCGGGTGGGTGGACTTCGCGACGCGTCAAGCCGTCGAAGCCGACCTCGTTACCCACGGAATGAACTATCGCCCCGAACAATTGGCCCAGCTCGCCGATCACGTCGCCGATTGCCTGAACCCCGACGGCACCTACACCGACGAGGACCGCGCGCGGCGGCGTGGACTGACCCTGGGCAAGCAGCAAGCCGACGGCATGTCGGAGTTGCGCGGCGTGATCAGCCCGGAGCTGCGGGCCACCATTGAGGCAGTTCTCGCGAAGCTGGCCGCACCCGGCATGTGCAACCCGCTCGACGACGTGCCATGCGTAGACGGCGCACCAAGCCAGGATGCCATCGATGCCGACGCCCGGTCGGCGGCCCAACGCAATCACGACGGGCTGAATGCGGGCCTCAGAGCCCTCCTGGCCTCGGGAAAACTGGGTCAGCACAACGGCTTACCCGCCTCCATCGTCGTCACCACGACGCTGCAAGAGCTGGAGGCCGCCGCCGGGCGCGGCCTGACCGGCGGCGGCACCATCCTTCCGATGAGCGATGTGATCCGCTTGAGCCGCCACGCGCGTCATTATCTGGCGATCTTCGACAAAGGCAAAGCCCTGGCCCTGTACCACACCAAACGACTCGCCTCCCCCGGCCAGCGAATCGTGCTGTACGCCAAGCATCGCGGGTGTTCCGCACCGGGTTGCACCGTGCCGGGTTACTACGCGGAGGTCCATCACGTCATAGAGTGGGCCAAGTGCCGGCGCACCGACGTCAACGACCTCACCTTCGCGTGCGGACCGCATCACCACCTGCTGAAGCCCGGCGGTTGGACGACACGTAAGAACGCCAAGGGCGACACGGAATGGATACCGCCACCGCATTTGGACCGCGGTCAGCCGCGCACCAACACTTTTCATCATCCCGAGAAGCTGCTCCGAGACGAGGACGACGAAGAGCCTTAGCTCAGGTGTCTCATTCCGCGAGCGCGGCGTCAAGCAGCTCCCCCACGCGATGCCGATCCCACAGGAACAGCAGGTTCGACAGCATCTGCAGCGGCGCCCGCACGCTCTCGTCGTCCCGGATCAGTGGATGCAGCCGGCTGTCCGGTATGGCTTCGAATCGCTTGCGGATCAACGCCGGTACCCCCAGCAGCCAGGCGACGCCCATCGCCGCCGCGTACAGCAGTGTGTGTCGGCGCAACCGAACCGGATCGAGCTCCGGACCGCCGCAACAATGGAATTCGGTGACGAACAGCTGCAACAGCTCGTCGAAATGCAAGTCCCACAAGTCGGTTTCGGCGCCAGACATGGCTCCCCAGACCGCCATCCCGAGGTTCATCTGGCCGACGCAGCCCCAGTCCATCAGGCCGCAGCGCAGAACGCCTCCGGGGTCGCGCCAGAACCATGCGTTGTCGATGTTCGCGTTCCAATGGCACAGCGCAACGTAGTCGGAGTCCGTCGACAAGAGGGCCGCGACAGCCTGCTCATAATGCGCGAACCGGGGCACGTCCGCACGCAGGCGCGCCACCAACTCGGGTGAACAAGCGGGCAGCAGCCCGGGGCGGGTCTCGGCGAAGTCGGCCAGTTGGTCAACGCGGCGCTCGAGCTTGGCCGGGGACAGCGCCGCCCGATCCCCCACCGTCGCGGTCGCCACGTCCAGCGGGAAGGGCGCGGTCAGCTCGGCCGGCAGCCGGCCGGATCGATGGGTGCCGGCGAGCCGGGCCAGCGCGGTGATCAGCGCTCGGTAGTGCTCGAGGGGTTCGGGCATCTCGTAGTCCAGGCATTTGTGATACTTCGGTTCGATCCCGTTGCCGCCGAATCGGATCCGCTCGGTGACCAGTATCCCGGTGCCGGTCCGGCGGTGATAGTCGGCGAACAGCACCCGGGGTACGGCGATCGGAAATCCCGCCGCACCGGACAGCGCGGCGAATCGCACTTCGGGTTCCATCTGGGTTCTGCCGCGGTCGCGCGCGGGGTCGTCGAAATCGCGCGAGAACTTGACGAACAAGTCGGCGGGCAGACCCGGGGCCGGATGAGCGTATTCGACCGAGAGCATCGCCTTGCGTCCCGTGCTGCCGCCGGCAACCTCAGCGAACCCGGTGACGCGGGCGATACCGTTGTCCCACAACGCACCAGAGGCGACAAGCGTCTCCGTGAGGAACGCCGCCGCACCGCTTTTCAGCGCCGCGGGGTCGGCCGGAAACGCCAACCCGTACCGGTCGCCCACGGCCCAATGTGAAGTCAATTGCTTACCAGGTTTGTTCGGCCGCGCGCACCAGCATGTGGTTGACGGCCACCCGGCGGTCCCGGGTCACCATGAACAGCACCGCGTCGGCGATGTCTTCGGGACGCAACTTGACCATGCCGGCGGTCTGGCGCTCGATCGCCTCCCGCGACGATTCGGCGAGGTGGGTGAAGATTTCGGTATCGACCGTTCCCGGGCCCACCACGCCGACCCGGACGCGCTGCCCGAGCACCTCCTGCCGGATGCCCTCGCTGAAGGCGTTCACGCCGAACTTGGTCAGCGAGTAGACCGCGGTGTTCGGTCGGGCCACCCACCCGGCGGTCGAACTGATGGTGACCAGGTCGGCGACACCGCGCGGCGAGTCGGCGGCGGCGGCGATCAGGTGCGGGAGCGCCGCCCGCGTGACGTACAGGACCCCTTGCACGTTGACCGTCACCATGGCGTCCCAATCCTGCAGCGACGCCTCGGCCGCCGGTCCGGATTGCATGAGCCCGGCGTTGTTCACCACGGTGTCGAGCCGGCCGAACTGCGCGACGGCGCGCTGCACGGCCGCCGATACCTGCTCGGCGTCGGTGACGTCGGCCGCCACCACCAGTGCTGTGCCGCCGGTGGATTCGATCTCGGCTTGCAATTCGGCGAGCCGGTCCGCGCGGCGAGCGAGCAGGGCCACGGCCGCGCCTTCCGCAGCGAGCGCTTTCGCCGTCGCGGCCCCGATTCCGCTGCTGGCACCGGTGACCAGGGCCGCGGTGTGTGCAAGTGTCCCCGTCATGCGCCCAGTATCTCGTGTAGCACGTAGCCGGTGTGCTCGCCCAGGTCCGGCGCGCCGCGGGCGATACGTGCCTGGCCGCGAGCCATCCGCCAGGAGGGCCCGACAATCGGGCGCTGGCCCTCACGATGGTCGCTGACGAACCGGTAGAGCTCGCGGTCCCACAGCCGTTGATCACCGATCACGTCGAGAGCGGTCGCACTCTTGCCGGCCGGGACGCCCGCCGCGCGCAGGCGGTCCGCGAGTTGCTCGGCTTCATGGCACCGGGTGAGTTGCGTGAGGCGGGCGTCGAGCGTCTCGGCATCGCACCGTCGCCCCTGCATGGTGGCGTAGCGGCGTTCTCGGGCCAGCGATCCCGCGCCCAGCACGTCGCACAACCGACGCCACTGCGCGTCGTCGGCGACGGCCACCGAGATCCAGCCACCGTCCGCGCAGGGATAGCAGCCATGCGGGCACAGGTCCGGATGGTCATTTCCGTTGGGCCCGAGGGCCTTTCCGTTCAGGGCATGCTCGAGCAGGCAGTCGCCGATCATCGATGACAGGGTTTCCACGGCCGACAAGTCGATGAACTGCCCGGCGCCGCTGACCTCGCGATGCAACAACGCGACCACGGCGGCGTATGCGGCCGCCGCGCCGACGGTCGAATCGCCGTAGCGCATGCTCGTCCCGAGCGGCGGCCCGCCGCGATAGCCGACCAGCGAAGCGAGCCCCGCGAGCGCGGCGAAGCATGGCGCGTAGCCGGTTTGGTGACCCAGCGGTCCGTCGTTGCCCCACATCTTGATCGACACGGAGATGATGTCCGCCTTGATCTCGGTCAGCTGATCATGGCCGAGACCTTGACGTTCCATCGCGCCCGGGCGCAGGTTGTTGATCACGATGTCGCTGCGGGCGATCAGCTCACGCAGCTGCGCCATGCCGTCGCTGGACTTGATATCGAGGTCCACGCTGAGGATCTCGGGGTTGATGCTGAGGAAGTAGGGCGCGTGGTTGATGTCGGTGCCGCCGTAGGCGCGCATCTCCTCGGGGCTGCCCGCGGTCTCGACCTTGATGACCTCGGCGCCCAGCATCGCCAGCAGCTTGCCCGCGTAGGGCCCGGCCCACACCTTGGTGAGTTCGACGACCCGAACCCCCTGCAGCGGTCCGCCGCGCGGATCCTTGGGCGGCTTGAGTTGCGCCGACCTGACTCGGGACCGCGGGCGCGGGGCATCGATGCTGCCCAGGACCTGTCCGGTGTGCTCGCCGAGGGCCGGTGCGGCGGAGGCGATTCGCGCCGGGGACGCGCTGAAGGCGTATGGCACCGTCGGGTACGCCGCGTCACCCAACACGGGGTGCCGCACCTGCTGGAAGAAACCGCGATGCCGGTACTGCGGCGAATCACGCAGGTCCGCGGCGCCGTTCACCGGCACCAGCGGCACACCCAGGTGTTGGGCTCGATCGGACACTTCGTCCTTGGTGAGGTCCCGGATCCACGCCGCGAACCCCCGATGGAACGCGGCCACCTTCTGCGGGGTGACGGAAAACTCCAGCCAGTCGTCGTCGAACTCGTCCAGCCAAGCCGGGTGGCCAACAAGTGCTTTCAGGCCAAGCCAGTGCGTTCGGCTCGTCATGTACAGGTACACGAAACCGTCGGCGCACGCGAAAAACGCTGCCGGGCCTGCCTGGTCGTAGTCGCTGCGGTGGCCTTCGGCGGTCACCTCACCGGTGATGAACCGGCCGATGATGCAGTCGGCGCGGGAGGCCAGCACGGCGTGCGCGGAGATGTCGATGGAATCGCCGTGGCCGCTGTGCAGGCGCCCGAAGAGCGCCGCCGTCACGCACAGCGCGGCGTCGAGTCCCGCTTCGTAGTCGGCCAGGAACCGGCCGGGCCCCTGCAATGGCGGCTTGGCGGGGTCGGGGTGGCTGGGAGTGTGGTATCCCCAACCGCTGGCATGGAAAACGTTGATGCTCTCGGCATTGCCGAACTCGGCGGGCGCGTCCCGCCCGAACGGTGTGATCGAACAGAAAACGACGGACGGATGCCGATCGGACCCGCCCGAGTCGCGGTCTTCGATGACCGCGTCGGCCGAAGCGATCAGCTCCTGCAGGCGGTCGGGATCCAGCACGACGGACTGCTTGTTGGTGTTGAGGTACGCGAACAACCCGCTGCCCTCGGGACCGTCGGCGAGGATGGGAGCCATCGCGCGCGTCGGGCTGCCGCGCCCCGGCTCCTCGACCTTGAGGACCTCGGCACCGAAGTCGGCCAACAACTTTCCGCAGTACTCCCCCGCCACGGACCCGGCCAGCTCGACGACCCGGAAACCCGCCAGCGCCGACATGCGAGATCAGACGGTCAGGGCTTCGCACGTCCCGAACGGCTCAGGCGCCACTCCGGCGGGAAGTTCAGGTCATTGTCCTTCACCACGTTGTTGAGGCCCTTCTCGAAGGTGCCCGCGGTCAGGTCCACTTCCTCGGCGTCGTTTTGGATCATCGGCAGCATGCCCTCGACCATGCCGGTGAGCAGACTGCCGAAGTATTCACCCTTGTGCTGTTTGTAGAGCTCCAGGAAGGTCTTCTGCACCGCGACGGTGTCGGTCGGGCGGGAGCGGGAGCACGCCATCGCGTACTTCAGGGTCTCTTCTTCTAGCTTCTCCCGGGGCACCACGCTGTTGACGAAGCCGCATTCATACATCTCCTTGGCGCTGAACGGCCTTCCGGTGAACAGCATTTCGGAGAACTTGCGCAGCCCCATCGTCTCGGCCCACCACCACAGCCGCGGTCCCCAGCCCACGTAGCGAAAGGCCGGGTGCCCGAACAGCGCATCGTCCGAGGCGACCACCAGGTCGGCGTCGCCGGCCTGGTAGAAGTGCCAGCCGTAGCAGTAGCCCTTGGCCTCGATGATGCTGATCTTCCGCAGCTCCTGAAGCGGGCGGTTTCCCGCTCGGGCCTTGGCATAGAAATCGGTGACGGTCGACAGGTAGCGATACGATCCGCCGGGCGGGTACTTGACGTCATCATCGTTGATCGCCAGCTCGTGCAGCAGCGGCATCCCGGGGTTCTCCAGCATTCCCCGCTGCTCGGGCAGGTCGCCCCCGCTGCCGAAATCCTCGCCCTCGCCCCGGATCACGACGACCTTGACGTCGTCGTCGACGTTGCACTTGTGGATCAGGTCGGCGTAGTTCTGCCGCATGCCCAGGGTGGTGGAGTTGAGCTCCTCGGGGCGATTGAAGGTGATGTAGGCGATCCGGTTCTTCTTGTCCTTCTCGAACCTGATGTACTGCTCGGCTTCCTTCTTCATTTCTTCGTAGTCGTATTCGGGCATCGTCGTCTCCAACTTCTCTTGAGATAGCGTTATTTGAGCAAGCTGCCCGCGTCGACGGGAAGCGAAACGCCAGTGACATAACGAGATTCGTCAGAGGCGAGGAACAGGACCGCGTTGCTGATGTCCACCGCGTCCACCCACGGCACCGGCAGGGTGTGCATCATCTGGGAGATGGGAGCGCAGTCGTCCGGGCCCGGATTGTCGAGGTCCGGGCGGAACAGCCGGAACGTGTTGTCGTTCATCACCATCGTGGTGCTCACCTGGGTGGGTAGCACGGCGTTGACGCGGATCATGTGCTGACCGAGCTCGACGGCGAATGCACGCATCAGGCCGATGACGCCGTGCTTGGCGGCGACGTAATGGCCGGTGTTCGGGTAGGCCTTGCGCCCGCCGACCGAGCTGGTGAGCACGATCGATCCGCCGCGACCACCGGAAAGCAGGTGTGGAACGCCCGCTTTGACCGTGTGCCAGACGCCGCTCAGGTTGATGTCGATCATGTCCTGCCAGACGTCCTCCCGGATCTTGTGCAGCTTCCTGCCGTCGGTACCCACGCCCGCGTTCGCGACGATGACGTCCAGCCGCCCGAGTTGTTCCACGCCGGCGTCCACGGCGGATTTCAGCGCGTCGTAGTCGCGGACGTCGACCTGCGCGGTGACGATGCGACGATCCTGAGCTTTGACCAGGTCGGCCGTCTCGGCCAGGTCGTCCGGCGTCGAGTGTGGATAGGCCAGGTTCTCGATGGGCCCGCAGACGTCGATCGCGATGATGTCGGCGCCCTCCTGCGCCAAGCGCACCGCGTGGCTGCGGCCCTGACCGCGGGCGGCGCCGCTGACGAACGCGACCTTTCCCCCGACGCGTCCGGCCATCAGGGCACCACGGTGGGCAGTGTTTCCCAGCCGCGCACCGACGACGTCGGGCTGAGCGTGGCGCTGGCCAGGTCGGGCTCCCACTCCGGGAAGCGCTTGAGGATCTCCTCGAGGGCAACGCGGCCTTCCAGCCGGGCCAGCGCCGAACCCAGGCAGAAGTGGGCACCAACGCTGAACGTCAGGTGCGAGCGGGCGGGGCGGTGGATGTTGAATTCGCCCGCGTCGGGACCGAACTGCCGCTCGTCGCGGCAGGCCGACCCGAGCAGCATGAGCATCACGCTGCCTTCCGGCACCGTCTGGTCATAGAGGCTGACGTCGCGCGTCACATAGCGCGCCATGTGCGGCGCGGGCGGCTCGAAGCGCAGCAACTCCTCGATTGCCTGCGGGATGAGGCCGGGGTTCTCGACGAGCTCGCGACGCTGGTCGGGGTGCTCTGCGAGAACCTTTCCGGCCCAACCGATCAAGCGCGTCGTCGTTTCGTTGCCCGCTCCGGCCACCACGTTGAGGTAGACCAGTATCTCCTCGCGCCTCAGGCGCCGCGTCGTGCCGGTTTCGTCGACGAATTCGACGTTCAGCAACTCGGTCATGATGTCGTCGGACGGATTGTCGGCACGCCAATCGATGTAGGCCTCGAACTGCTCGCCCACTGACAAGCCATGCTCGGCGGCACTCATCGGCTTGCCGGGTTCGGTGCGCAGTTGGGCGTTGCCGCGATCGCGGATGTACTCCTGGTCTTCTTCGGGAATCCCCAGCAGTGCGCTGATGACCTTCATCGGCATGATGGCGCCCAGGTCGGTGACGAAGTCGAACCGCCCCGACCCCACCAATGGATCCAGCGCCTGCGCGCAGAACTCGCGGATCATCGGCTCCAGCGCGGCGATCTTGCGAGGGGTGAACATGCGCGACAGCAGTTTGCGATGCACGTCGTGTATCGGCGGGTCTTCGAAGATCAGCATGCCCGAAGGGATCTCGAGGTTGGCCTTGATCAGTTCCATGATCACGCCCCGCGCGGAACTGTAGGTGCCGTAGTCGAGAATTCCCTTGTTCACATCGGCGAAGCGGCTCAGCGCGTAAAAGTCGTATTCGGAGTTGTAGTACAGCGGCGCCTCGTCACGCATGCGCTTGAACATCGGGTACGGATCGGCGATCAGCTCGACGTCGTACGGGTCGAATCGCACATGGCTATCGGTGCTCGTGGTCACGAAATCCCTCCTACCGCTGCCTTTTACCGGCATCCGTACGATTTGGCAGCGCTGGATCCGGTTCGGGCAATTTATACACTCCGCTTAAATGCGTTGCTGTGACATGCGCATGGGCTGGGCTGAAATCGGCCCGTCATCACGGCCTAACTCTATTCTCGTAGAGAACCATACGGCGAATGGTCTGGCAAGACCCCATGCCGCATAAGCCGTCACCGATTCACGCATGTTCGGCCCGCTCAGCCGAGCGCCGTCGCCCGGTCCCGGCCCGTGGCGCGCCGGCCGGCCGTGTCGGTCAGCCGGCCCTGCTGCGGGCTCCGCAGAATGCCGGCGGCGATGGCCGACAAGATGCCGTCCAGCTGCTCGGGACTGTCGACGATCCGGTCGCCGTGCGCGTACCGGACCAGCAGGCCGTTGATGAACGTCAACGTCACATTGCTGAGGTCCTCGACCACGGCGGGCTCCAGGTCCGCGCCGTGCGGCATGAGCTGGACCAGGATCTCGCGGTGCAGTTTGGTGAATTCGTCCGTGGCCCGCTGCAGGATTGCGGCCAGCGCCGGGTCGCGGGCGGCCTGCATGGTCAGCTCGTAGCGCGCCTTGGTACGGAACAGCTGCGGCTCATTACCGGATTGAATGACCACCTGGGACAGTCGCGAGGGCGAGGGGTTGTCGCCCCGGCCGTCGGAGTCGTCGGCGACGGACCGTAGGTCGGCGAGGTCGAGCTCGGCCATCCGCTCGGCCACGGCGCGCAGCAGCGCCGAGCGGGTGCGGAAATAAAAGGACGTGGTGCCGTCGGGCACGCCGGCCTTGCGGTCGACCTTGAGGTGGCTTAACCCCTTGGCCCCGTCGTCGGCCAACAACTGGATCGCCACATCGCATAAGTCGCGGCGACGCTCCCCGGGATTAGGCTTTCGGCGTTTGTCCATGACGTCTCGGATCCAAACCTTACTCTATTTTCGTAGTGTCAGAAAGGGGTCGGGCGCAGGTTGCGGCCGCCCCGGTGGGCCATCATGTCGGCCGTGCGCGAACTCCCCTGCGCCGCAACGACTCACCACGCGTACCGCGGCACCGGGTTTTCGGCTGCAAGAATGATCGAATGATTGGGCGTCGAGTAGGTGAGAATCTTGGTGCGGTCGGGCGCCGCGCGGCGTGCGTCGGCCTGCTGGCGACCCTGTTGTGCGGCTGCCACTCGGCGCGCCACCAGGCCGCACCCACCACGTCGAGCGCGGGCACCACCACCACCACCACGACGCCCAAGCCAATACCGCCGCCCCCGCCGATCGTGAAGATCGCACCGTTGCCCGTGCGCCCGGTGACCAAATCGCAGCCGGCCAGCGCGCAGAAGTGCCCCGCCACCGACTCGAATCGACCGGTGGTCCCGACGGACGCGATCACCGCGTGCGACATCGGCAAGACCACCGCGTACACCTTGGGCCCGGAGTCCATGCAGCTAGGGTTGTTGAACGTGGACCCGCCGAAGGCGCTGACGGCCGACTTCTACGAGGTGACCCTGATCCTGGACCCACCGTCGGCGGCGGCGTGGGCGTCATACACCGCCGCGCACCTGCAGGACCACGTGGCGTTCGTCCGCGGCAATCTCGTCCTGGAGGCGCCGATCATCGAAGACCAGGTCACGTCCGGGCGCATCGCGCTGACAACCCAGACCACCCAGGGCGCCGCGCAATTGGCGCAACTAGCCGGCCGGCCATCCTGAGATGACAACGGGCGCCGACCGGCTCGGCATTGGCATGCTCAGCGTGTTCGGCCTTCCGCCAGTTGAATTGGTCAACCTGGCGGCAGATCTGGGCTGCCGTTACATCTCCGCCGCGCTGCAGGGGATGCCGTTGTTGCCACTCGGCTATCCCCGCTTCTCGCTCAAGGATGACGCCGGCCTGCGGAAAACCCTGCTCGCCGCGATGCACGACCGCGGCGTGACGATCTCCCTCGGCGACGGCTTCCTCGTAGCGCCCGGCGCCGACACGAGCGCGTTCTGCACCGATCTCGACGTCCTGGCCAAACTGGGCGTCCCGCGGATCAATGTGGTCAGCCTGGACCCGGACTTACCGCGCAGCTTCGACCAGTTCGCCGCCCTGACCGAGATTGCCGCGCAACGGAATATCCAGACGCTCATCGAACCGGTGCCCGGCCTGACCGTCGGCGACCTGCCGACCGCGCTGGCCGCCTTGCGACATGTCGGACGCCCCGACTTCCGGTTACTGATCGACACCATGCACCTGGTGCGCTCCGGTTCCGGCGCCGCCGCTCTCGCCGCGATCGACCCGGCGCAAGTGGCTTACGCCCAACTCAACGACACCACGCTGCGGCCGCGCATCGAAAACTACATGGAGGAAGCCATGTTCGAGCGCATGGTTCCCGGCGAGGGTGAACTGCCCCTGCGGGACATCCTCTCGGTGCTCCCGTCCGACATCGTGATCGAGATCGAGGTACCGCGACGGTCGTTGGCGTTGTCCGGGGTCAGCCCGATCGACCGGCTGCGACCATGCGTAGAAGCGGCGCGGCGGTTGCTGTCCGAGATGCCGTGACACGGCGCCGTGACCATGATGGTGGCTACAGCGCGACCGGTGGGGTGCCGGTGTTCAAAGCCTTCACGCAAAGCGGTGCAACAGAATTCGCCGCTCGCCAAGGTCGGCGATGGTCCGTGTCAGTCCAGCGGTCAGATCCCTGAGTTAGTCCAGGGTGCAGGGCAGTGCCTTGACACCGTGGACGAACATCGAGCGCAGCGGATCGGGCGGAGCCGTCGCACGCAGTGTCGGGAACGCAGCTAGCAGTGTGCCCAGCACTACGCGCATCTCCATCCGCGCCAACCCCGCTCCGAGGCAAAAATGTGGTCCACCGGCTCCAAAAGCTTGATGATCGCGGGCGTTGGAGCGCAGGATGTCGAAGCGCGACGGGTCGGGGAACACGCTCGGATCGTGGTTGGCGGCCAGATACCACACCACGACCTTGTCTCCGGCAGCGATCTGAACGTCGCCGAGGACTGTGTCCGTCGTTGCAGTCCGCCGCATGTGCAGCACCGGTGATGACCAACGGAGCACCTCCTCGATGGCGTTGGAGTGAAGTCCGTCGAAATCGCCCGCCAGGGCGACGCGTTCGTCGGCGTGCTCGCTCAGCAGGTGCATCGCCCACGCCAGTGCAGTCCGAGTGGTGTCGTTTCCTGCCGCGGCGAGCAGGATCACGAAAGACCCGAATTCCGCTGCGGTGAGCCGTTTCCCGTTGACCTCGGCCTGCATCAAAGCGGAGGTGATGTCATCGCCAGGATGCCGGCGTCGCTGCCTTCCAAGGTCGATGGTGTACTCGAAGAACTCGCTGACCGCCTGCAAACTGGTAGCGATGTCGCTGACGTGGCCGTCGTTGACGCCCAGGATCAGGTCAATGAGTTCACGCAAGCGCGTGCGGTCGCCGACCGGGATTCCCAGCAGGTCCGCGATGACTTGGAACGGAAGGCTTGCCGCCACAGTGTCGACGAAGTCAAACGTACGACGCTCCCGGATCTCTTCGACGATGGCGTCGGCCAGCCTGCCGACGCAATCGGTCATGCGGCGAATTGATCGGGGTGAGAACGCCACCTGTGCGAGACGCCGATACTGCTGATGCTTGGGATCGTCCATCACGATGATCGAGCCAAGGATCTCGAGCAGATCCGGAGGCATGTCGTCCAACGAGAAACCAAGGGTGCTCGTGAACCTCTTGGGGTCCCGGGTCACCGTACGCACCCCGGCATAGGACGTCACCGACCAAAAGCCACGCCCATCCTGCTGCGGAATGAACTCAACACCCCCACTGCGGGCGCGCAACGTAGCGAAGTGCTTGAGGCGAGTTTGAAGGTCAGTCTCCCAGAACGGGCTCAGCAGCGAGGGGTTCACCGCGGTTTCCATACTAAAAAGTATGGCACGTCGTCCGAGTATATCAACCCAGACTCGCGGACTAAATCCGCAGCAACCGGCAAGTCGCCGCAGTAACAAACGCAAAAATTCCGTCGAGCGCACCAGATGGGCTTGAATCCATACTGGACACCCAAGAGCGACGCCTGGTTCTACGCAGGCCTTAGGAGGCACTCAAAGCTGAGGAATTCAGCGAAGAAAGCAGCTCTCGAACCAGTGGTTCGAGAGCTGCTGCGTTGGCCGGGTCGACTACGTGCAGGGAACCCCGTGCGGCCCGCCAATCCAATGGCCGGGTGGCGACTGCCACGGGCAAATCTGCTTGACCTGCCCCGGCGGCAGCGGGTTCCAATGCCCATCGTCGACAACGTGCGGACCCGGCGGAACCGGCGGAGGCCACGGTCCCGGGTGCGCACTTGCCATACCGGTACCGAGCCCAAGTGCCGCCGCGCCCAGCGCGCCGGCGACAGTGGCCTTGCCTGCTAACTTCTTGATATTCACGATTGCTGGCCTCCTCTCGATCCGTGCCTCGCCCGCAGGCGGCGTCCGCACCGCGGGGATCGGACCGAATTATGACCTCAATTTGCTCATGAAAGCCTACCCCCACGCGCGAGAATTCAAACCGCCCCCGCTGCGACCAGGGGATTTGCCGATACCGGAGCGCTGATTCAGCCGTCGTGGTCAGCGGGGGCGCGGCGCGCGAATTCCGGCGCATGCTCGGGCCGCACGCCGACGCCGACAAAGTAGGCCGGCACGGCCGACAGCCACGGCAATCGTTTCATCAGGCCGAGCAGCGCCCCGGGCGGCGTTGGGTCCGCGCCGCGCAACAACGGCCCGAGCAACATGTGGTGCAGCACCTGCTGCACCAGCTGGGTCACCACCGTGGGCAATACGCGGCGGCGGTGCACCGCGGCGAGCTCGCGACCACTGACCCGGTGTCGTCGCAACGGTTCGGCCAGTATCGTTGCGGCCGCGACGGCATCCTGGATCGCCAGGTTGATGCCGACCCCGCCCAGCGGCGACATCGCGTGCGCCGCATCCCCGATGCACAGCAGCCCGTCGGTGTGCCAGCGCCGCAGCCGATTCACGTGCACGTCAAGGTGTTTGACGTCGTCCATGGATTGCAGCGCCGCGACAGACTCGGGCATGTCCGGTAGCAGCTCTTCGACGTCGCGCCGGAACGCCTCGATGCCGCGCGCCCGCAGCTGGGCGTCGGTGCCCTTCGGCCCGAGGTAGGCGATCTGGAAGTAACCCTCCCGCGGGATCACGGCGAGTCCCTTGCCCGGACCGAGGCGGGGCAGGAAGGAGTATTCGGTGTCTTCCTTGTGCGGCAATCGGAACCACCACACGTCAAACCTCACCGGGTATTCGCGCGCCTTGAGTCCGGCCTCATGTCGGACGATCGACCAGCGGCCGTCGCAGGCAACGGTCAACTCGGCGCGCAATTCACCCGGGCCCTCGGGCCCGCGGTAGCGCACTCCGGCAACCCGGCCGCCCTCCCACAGCAAGCCGGTGACTTCCGTGTTCATCCGCAGCGAGAAGCTCGGCTCCTCCTGTGCCGCGGCGGCGAGGAGGTTGAGCAAGTCCCACTGCGGCACCATCGCGACGAAAGGGTGGGGCTGGCGCAACCGCTCGAAGTCGACGTAGGTCACCGACCGCCCGTTGGATTCGAGTTTCGCGGTGCGGACCTCGGTAAAAGGCAAGGCCGCGAACGGTTCCCACAGGCCCAGTTCGTCGAGCAACCGCATGGTGGTCGGGTGGACCGTGTCGCCGCGGAAGTCGCGCAGAAAGTCACCATGCTTCTCCATCAGTGTCACCTGCACACCCGCCCGGGCCAGTAGCAGCCCCAGGACCATTCCGGCCGGGCCGCCACCGACGATCGCACACGAGGTTGTCTCAGCCATCAGGCCTCGGCCTCGAAGTCGAACACCGAGACCGGATCGAGGATGACGCCGTTGTCCTCGACGTAGCGGTCCCACAACGTCAGCAGCTCGCCCAGCTTGTCCGGGTGCGACTCGGCGAGGTCGTGGATCTCGCCCGGATCGGCAGCGAGGTCGTAGAGCTGCCAGCCGCCCGGGCCGTATGGTGCGGGCAGGTGCAGCGCCTTCCAGTTCCCCTGACGAATGGCGCGGCGGCCGAACAACTCCCAGCCCGTGCCGGTATCGGCGTCATGCACGGCCTCCGCGCCGCCCGACAGATACGGCACCATGGAGCGGCCGCGCATCGGTGCCACCTCACGCCCGCGATACGTCGTGCCGGGATGCGCGGCCCCCGCCAGTTCCAGCACCGTCGGGGCGATGTCCATGACGGTGCTGAACGCGGTCCCCACCTCCCGTTGCCGGTCAAAGCCGGGCCAGGTGACGAAGCCGACCACCCGGATGCCGCCCTCGGTGGTGAAGGCCTTGTGCAGCCGTGACGGCGCGGTGGCCGCTTGCGCCCATCGCGGCCCGTACCAGATGAACGAGGATGGCCGGCCGAGGTTGTCGACGCTGTTGTCGCAATGCTTTTCGATCTGCGCGGCGATACGCGCACCGTGCAGCGGCATCGCTTCGACGATCGCACCTTCGGCACCGTTGTCGGAGAGGAAGATAACGACGGTGTTGTCGAGTTCGCCGCTGTCCGAGAGGTATTCGATCACCCTGCCGATGTTCCAGTCCATCCGGTCGACCATCCCGGCGTAGACCTCCATGCTGCGGGCCGACACCGCGCGCTGTTCGTCGGTCATGTCGGCCCACTCCGGGGCGCCGTCGGCGACGACCGGATGCGCCTCGACGTCGGGCGGGCACAGACCCAGCCGCTTGAGGGCCGCGAGCCGCTCTTCGCGAAGCGCGTCCGGACCGGCGTCGTAGCGGCCACGGTATTTCGCGATCGATTCGTCCGGCGCGTGCAGCGGCCAGTGCGGCGCCTGGAAGGGCAGATACGCGAAGAAGGGCCGGTCGTCGCCGGGCGCCCGTTCGCGCAGGTACTGCAACAGCTTGTCGGTGTAGAAGTCCGACGAGTAGAAGTCGT
>NZ_LZKF01000028.1:0-9382 GCF_001672665.1 Mycobacterium sp. E2238
ACGGCGCGGCGCTGCTGCTGGACACCTGGGCGCTGTTGGGCCGACAAGACCTGCGTGCCGCCGAGGACGCGCTGTGGCGCTGGATGACCGCGGCGGCGTTGGTGCGTCCCCGCGGCGACGGCGGGGTGGTGCTGGTGGTGGCCGAATCATCGATCCCCACGGTCCAATCGCTGATCCGCTGGGATCCGGTGGGTCACGCCGACGCCGACTTGGCGGCTCGCGCCGAGGTGGGCTTGCCGCCGAGCGTGCACATGGCGGCGCTCGACGGCGCGGCCGATGCGGTGGCGGCGCTGCTCGACGAGGCCGGGCTGCCAGACGGGGCGGACGTGCTGGGCCCGGTGGATTTGCCGGCTGGGGTGCGCCGCCCGGCGGGGACGCCGACGGGCGTCCCGGTGACGAGGATGCTGGTGCGCGCCCGCAGAGAGCAGGGGCTGGCGCTGGCCGCTGCGCTGCGTCGCGGCGTGAGCGTGCTGTCCGCCCGCCAGACCCACGAGCCGGTCCGGGTGCAGATCGACCCCCTGCACATCGGGTGACCTCGCCAAATCCTGCCCGAGGGGATAGTATGCGTCGGAAATAATGCCTGACTACGACATTGGGAGCCTTGGCAGTTCCTGATCTTTAGCCGCCGATATGCCGGAGACGGTTCGGAGAAGGGGCCGACATGGCAGCAAACAACGCGACGACGGCGGACGAGTCGCTGGACGTCATCACTGACGCTTTGCTGACGGCTTCCCGCTTGCTGGTTGCCATTTCGGCGCGCTCGATCGGTCAGGTGGACGAGACCATCACGATCCCGCAGTTCCGGACGCTGGTAATCCTGTCGAATCGGGGCCCGGTCAACCTGGCCACCCTGGCCGGTCTGCTCGGGGTGCAGCCATCCGCCACCGGGCGGATGGTCGATCGGCTGGTCGCGGCGGGGCTGATCGACCGCCTGCCGCACCCGACGTCCCGGCGCGAGCTGCTGGCCGCGCTGACGAAGCGGGGGCGGGAGGTCGTTCGTCAGGTTACGGCGTACCGGCGCAACGAAATCGCGACCATCGTGGAGAAGATGCCGCCGCCGGAACGCCACGGCCTGGTGCGGGCCCTGACCGCGTTCACCGCCGCCGGCGGCGAGCCGGACGTGCACCTGGATGCCGAGATCGATCTCTAGCGCTTCTCGGCGGTGACCAGCAGATACTCCCAGTTCATGGTGCCGTTGGCGAGGTAGTGCTGCGCGAGCTCGACGAGTTGGGCGTCGAGCTCGGCGGCCAGCACCCGATTGTGCCCGATGTTCGCGTAGGCCTCGATCGTCGGACCGTAGTGGTTCTTGAAGTACGTGTGCACCGCTTCGGCGCTTTCGAACCGGTTGACTTCCAGCATTCCCCGCACCGCGGTCATCCGGCCGACGCGCTCGCCGAGCAATCCGGTGACGTAGCCCTCGCGTCCCCACAGCGCGGCCGGCGGCACGGCCTGCGACAGGCTGGGCCGGTACGGCCGGATGGTGGCGAGCATGCGGCCGAAGAATCCCTCCGGCGTCCAGCTGATCACGCCGATCGTCCCGCCCGGCCGGCAGACCCGGACCAGTTCGTCGGCGGCCCGCTGCTGGTCCGGCGCGAACTGCACGCCGATCGCGGAGATGACGACGTCGAACTCGCCGTCGCCGAACGGCAGCGCGTGCGCGTTGGCCTCCCGGTAGTCGATCGTCAGGCCATGGGCCGCGGCGCGGGCGCGCGACCGCTGCAACAGCTCGGGGGTCAGATCACTGGAAACGACGGCGGCGCCCGACGCGGCGGCCGGAAGCGAGATGTTGCCCGAGCCGGCCGCGACGTCGAGCACCCGCACGCCCGGCCCGATGCCGGTGGCCTTGACCAGGGCCGGCCCCAGCGGGGCCATCACTTCCTCGGCCATCAGGGCGTAGTCGCCGAGCGCCCATACCGCGCGATGGGGGGCGGCGTCGCTGATCGTGGTGTCGAGAGTCATCAGGCCTCCTTGAAGGTAAGGAAAGGGCTGCCCACTCGACCTCGTTGTCCCTAGCACGGCAGTGCGGTCACGCGACTAAATAGTGACCTGTAGCAATAGTATGCATTAGCAATAGTATACAAGCGCAACTTCGGGCCGGACGGCCGCCGCGGCTTTCTAGACTGTGCCGGTGCGTCTTGTCTTCGCCGGCACCCCCGAACCCGCGCTGCCCGCGCTGCGCCGCCTCATCGACTCGCCACGTCACGAGGTGATCGCCGTGCTGACCCGGCCCGACGCGGCGGTCGGGCGGCACGGCAAGCCGCAGCCCTCGCCGGTGGCCCGCGAAGCGCTCGACCGTGGCATTCCGCTGCTGCGACCGGCGCGGCCGAACGCGGAAGAGTTCGTCGCCGAACTGACGGAGTTGGCGCCGGACTGCTGCGCGGTCGTGGCCTACGGCGCGCTGCTGCGCGACGGCCTGCTCGGGGTGCCGCCGCACGGGTGGATCAACCTGCACTTCTCGCTGTTGCCGGCCTGGCGCGGGGCGGCCCCGGTGCAGGCGGCGATCGCGGCCGGCGACACCATCACCGGTGCGACCACGTTCCGGATCGAGCCCAGCCTGGACTCCGGCCCCATCTACGGCGTCGTCACCGAGACGATCCGGCCGTCCGACACCGCGGGCGAACTGCTTGAGCGACTGGCAGTTTCGGGCGCGGCGCTGCTATCGACGACGCTGGACGGCATCGCCGATCAGACGTTGACGCCCCGGCCGCAACCCGCCGACGGCGTCAGCCTCGCGCCGAAGATCACCGTCGAGCAGGCCCGGGTGCGCTGGGACCTGCCTGCGCCGATCGTGGAGCGCCGAATCCGTTCGGTGACGCCAAACCCCGGCGCCTGGACCCTGATCGGCGACCTCCGGGTGAAGCTCGGTCCGGTGCACATCGACGCGGATGGCCCAGAATCGCTGGCGCCCGGCGCTATTCACGTCGACCGTAAGAGCGTGTGGATAGGCACCGGTTCGCAAGCGGTGCGTCTGGGCGAAATACAGCCGCCCGGAAAGAAATTCATGAACGCCGTCGACTGGGCCCGCGGCGCGCGACTCGACTCCGCTGTGCGGGCGACGTGAGCCGGCCCAGGCCGCCGGATCGCGGACGCGGCAAGCGGCGCCGACCACTCGACCCCGCGCGCGCCGCCGCGTTCGAGGTGCTGCGGGCGGTCAGCGAGCGCGACGCATACGCGAACCTGGCCCTGCCCGCGCTGCTGCGCGAACGCGGGATCAGTGGCCGCGACGCCGCGTTCGCCACCGAGCTGACCTACGGCACCTGCCGGACCCGTGGCCTGCTCGACGCGGTCATCGGCGCCGCCTCCGCCCGCTCGCCGGACAGCATCGACCCGGTGCTGCTCGACCT
Organism: Mycobacterium sp. E2238; assembly: GCF_001672665.1. NCBI lineage: Bacteria > Bacillati > Actinomycetota > Actinomycetes > Mycobacteriales > Mycobacteriaceae > Mycobacterium > Mycobacterium sp. E2238. The sequence goes on from NZ_LZKF01000028.1 coordinate 3,345, forward strand.
GCTGCGGCTCGGCACGTACCAGTTGCTGCGCACCCGCGTCGACAAGTACGCCGCGGTGTCCACCACGGTCGAGCAGGCCGGTATCGAATTCGATTCGGCCCGCGCGGGTTTCGTCAACGGCGTACTGCGCGCAATCTCCGCGCGCGACGAGAAGTCCTGGGTCGAGGAATTGGCGCCCGACCCGTCGCGAGACCCGGTCGGACATGCCGCCTTCGTGCACGCGCACCCGCGCTGGATCGCGCAGGCGTTCGCCGACGCCTTGGGCGCGGCCGCGGCCGAGCTCGACGCGGTGCTGGCCAGCGACGACGAACGGCCTCAGGTGCACCTGGCGGCCCGTCCCGGGGTGCTGACGGCCACGGAACTGGCCGACGTCGTGGGTGGCACGGTCGGCCGGTATTCGCCCTATGCGGTGTACCTGCCGGGTGGCGACCCCGGGCGGCTGGCGCCGGTGCGCGAGGGCGCCGCCCTGGTCCAGGACGAGGGCAGCCAGCTGGTGGCACGGGCGCTGACGCTGGCGCCGGTCGAGGAGGACACCGGCCGGTGGCTCGATCTGTGCGCCGGACCGGGCGGCAAGACCGCGCTGCTCGCCGCGCTGGGCGCCGGATCCGGGGCGCGCGTCACCGCGGTGGAGCCGAACCCGCGCCGCGCCGACCTGGTTGCCGAGAACACCCGGGGGCTCCCGGTCGACGTGCTGCGGGTCGACGGGCGGCAGACCGAACTCGAGCCGACCTTCGACCGAGTGCTCGTCGACGCCCCGTGCACCGGGCTGGGCGCGTTGCGGCGCCGCCCCGAGGCGCGGTGGCGGCGACAGCCCTCCGACGTGCCGACGCTCACGAAGCTGCAACGCGAGCTGCTGGGCGCCGCGATCGCGCTCACCCGGCCCGGCGGTGTGGTGCTCTACGCTACATGTTCGCCCCACCTCGCCGAAACCGTCGGGGTGGTCGCCGACGCGCTGCGCCGGCACCCGGTGTCCGCGTTGGACACCCGGCCGCTGTTCGAGCCCGTCACCGGGCTGGGGGATGGGCCGCACGTCCAGCTGTGGCCGCATCGGCAGGGCACCGACGCCATGTTCGCCGCCGCGCTGCGCCGCGAAGCGGGGTAGCGGGGTGGCGACTCAAATGGACCCGGCCGCCGCCGCGCTGCGCCGCGAAGCGGGGTAGCGGGGTGGCGACTCAACGGACCCGGCCGCCGCCGCGCTGCGCCGTGAAGCGTGAACCCTTCGGCGCGGCTCAGTAGTGTGGCGCACATGCCTGGCAACACCGGTAAGCCCCTGATCGCGCCGTCCATCCTGTCCGCCGATTTCTCGCGGCTGGCCGACGAAGCGGCCGCGGTGGTGGGCGCCGACTGGCTGCACGTCGACGTGATGGACAACCACTTCGTGCCCAACCTGACCATCGGCCTGCCGGTGGTCGAGAGCCTGCTCACCGCCACGGCCATCCCGATGGACTGCCATCTGATGATCGAGGACCCCGACCGTTGGGCGCCCGGCTACGCCGAGGCGGGCGCCTACAACGTCACCTTCCACGCCGAGGCCACCGACCACCCGGTCGCGGTGGCGCGCGACATCCGCGCGGCCGGCGCCAAGGCGGGCATCAGCGTCAAGCCGGGAACCCCGCTGGAGCCGTACCTAGAAATCTTGCCGCAGTTCGACACGTTGCTGATCATGTCGGTCGAGCCCGGCTTCGGCGGCCAGAGCTTCATTCCCGAGGTGCTGAGCAAGGTCCGCACCGCGCGCAAGCTGATCGACGCGGGGGAGCTGACGATCCTGGTCGAAATCGATGGCGGCATCAACGACGACACCATCGAGCAGGCCGCCGAGGCCGGCGTCGACTGCTTCGTCGCCGGGTCGGCCGTCTACGGCGCGGAGGACCCGGAGGCCGCCATAGCGGCGCTGCGGAGGCAGGCCGCCGCCGCGTCGCCGCACCTGCGCCGATGAATCAACCCGCCGACGGCCTCGATGCCGCCATGCGCCTGGCGATCGAGCAGTCCAACCACGTCAAGGGCGCCACCTATCCGAATCCGCCGGTGGGCGCCGTCATCCTGGACGCCGACGGCGTGGTCGTCGGAGTCGGCGGCACCGAACCCGCCGGTGGCGACCACGCCGAGGTGTTGGCGTTGCGGCGGGCCGGCGAGCTGGCGGCCGGCGGGACCGCGGTGGTCACCCTGGAGCCCTGCAACCACCACGGCAAGACCCCACCGTGCGTGAACGCCCTGCTGGAAGCCAAGGTGGGGGCCGTGGTGTACGGGGTGGCCGACCCGAATCCGGTCGCCGCCGGCGGTGCGGCCAGGCTGACGGAAGCGGGCGTGCGGGTGACGTCCGGGGTACTGGCCGACGAAGTGGCCGGCGGACCGCTGCGGGAGTGGTTGCACAAGCGGCGGGCCGGGCTGCCGCACCTGACGTGGAAGTACGCCAGCAGCGTCGATGGCCGCAGCGCGGCCGCCGATGGCACCAGTCAGTGGATTTCCAGCGAGGCTTCGCGGTTGGATCTGCATCGCCGCCGCGCGGCCGCGGACGCGATCGTGGTGGGCACCGGCACCGTGCTGGCCGACGATCCGGCGCTGACCGCGCGGTTGCCCGACGGCTCGCTGGCCGACCGGCAGCCGCTGCGAGTGGTGGTGGGCATGCGCGAGATACCGCCAGAGGCAAAGGTTCTCAACGACGATTCGCGGACCATGGTGATCCGCACGCACGATCCCATGGAGGTGGTCAAGGCGCTGTCGGATCGCACCGACGTCCTGCTGGAGGGCGGCCCCACCCTCGCCGGCTCGTTTCTGCGGGCCGGGGCGGTCAACCGCATCCTGGTGTACGTCGCGCCGATGCTGCTCGGCGGCCCGGTCTCCGCGGTCAACGACGTCGGGGTGCCCACCATCGCGCGGGCGTTGCGCTGGCAATTCGACGGAGTCGACCGGGTGGGGCCGGACCTGCTGCTCAGCCTGGTGCCGCGCGGCGACTAGGAGCGCTTAGCGCTCGCCCAATGAGATCGTTTGCGGCTCAGGGACTTCCGGCTCCTCGGCGTGTTCCTTGCGGCCACCGATCAGCAGGCCCAGTAGCGCACCCGCGATGCAGATGACCACGGTCGCGCTGAAGATGTCGCCGTACATCATGGCGAACGCTTTGAGGTACATCGTCCCCTGCGCGGCGATCCGCTCCAGCAGGGAGGCGTTGGGGGGTATCGCGGCCGTCAACCCGGCGACGATCTGGTTGAACCGGTAGAGGCCCCACGCACTGAGCGCGGCCACGCCGATGAGCATGCCCGTCATCCGGGCCACCACCACCGCCGCCGAGGCGATGCCGTGCTGGGCGGACGGAACAACCCGGAGGGCGGCGGAGGTCAGCGGCCCGATCACCAGGCCGAGGCCCACGCCGGCCACCAGCAGGTCGGCATGCAGCACGGGGACGCTGAACACCCCGAAGATGTCGTGCTTCTGGCTCAACACGTCCTGGCGCCAGTAGTGAATCAGCCAGTAGCCGTAGGCCGCGATCAGCAGCCCGATGAAGGTCATCACCCGGTCGCCCACGCGGGTGGCGATCCAGCCGCCCAGCACCGCGCCGACCGGCAGCGCGATCAAAAACCACAGCAGCAACCCGGCGGCCTGCGTCTGGTCCATCTGCAGGACGCCCTGGCCGAACAGCTCCACGTCGACCAGGGTCACCATCAGCGCCGCGCCCGCGGCCAGCGATGCGCCCAGCGCGGCCAGGAACGGGCGGAAGTGCACGCCCGCCGGCTCGATCAGCCGGGTGCGGGAGAACCGTTCCCAGAGCAGGAACAGCACCGCCACCACGACCGCCCCGATGACCAGCGGGAGCCCGTAGCTCGGCAGGATCTGTTTGCCGTCGGGTTGCGGGTTGTACAGGCCGATCACCGCCAGGCCGAGGGCGACCGCGAGCAGTACACCGCCGACCAGGTCGACCCTCTCAGGGTTCTCGACCTTTTCGTGCGACGGCAGGCTGAACTGGATCATCGCCATCGCGACCAGGGTCAGCGGGACGTTGATCCAGAACACGTAGCGCCAGTCGTGGAACAAGTACACGATGAAAATCCCGTACAGCGGGCCCAGCACGCTGCCGAGCTCCTGTGCGGCGCCGATGCCGCCCAGCACGCCGGCGCGGTTGCGCTGTGCCCACAGGTCGGCGCCCAGCGCGAGTGTGACCGGAAGCAGCGCGCCACTGGCCACACCCTGGATGGTGCGGCCGGCGATCAGCAGGTGGAAATCGCCCCAATGCCCGGCCAGTGCGGTCACCACCGACCCGACCATGAACAGGGCCAGGCTGACCTGCAGCACCAGCTTGCGGCCGAAGCGGTCGGAGGCCCGACCCAGCAGCGGCATGGCGGCGATGTAACCCAGCAGGTACATCGTGATGATCCAGGTGATGCGCTGCAGCTGGTTGATCGGGATGTGAACGTCGCTCATGATGTCGCGCATGATCGTCACGACGACATAGGCGTCCAGGGCGCCCAGCAGGACCGCCAGACTGCCGGCGCTGATCGCGACGCGGCGGCCGGCCTGCGAACTCATGAACTCACCGGGGGCTTGGTGACCTGAACCTGCTCACCCCAGTTGGACAAGGTGACCTGGATGGAGTTGCCGGAGCTCTTCTGCATGTTCGCCTGGACCAGCTGGTGGTCGCCGGTCTCCTGGATCCACACCGTGCTCGGCACCGGCTGCGTCGCGTTGAACTGCGGCATGATCTTGTTCACCGCATCCGCCGAGACGTTCCCGCTGACGCGGATGGTGCTCTGACCGTTGATGGTGTCGCGGCCCTCGGCCTTGGCGTTGGTGAAGTTGGCGAGCGCGTTGGCCAGCCCGGTGTCCGGGTTCAGCAGCACCGACACGTCGTAGATGTCGGACGCCTTGCCGAAGTCGCTCCACTTGTTGGGCGTCAGGGTGGCGTACAGGTTGCCGTCGACGACCACGAAATTGGCGTCGATGTCGGACCCACCGAGGGTGATCGTGGCGTTGCCCTTGGCGGCGGTGGCCGGCGCCGTGGTGAGGTCACCGGTCAGCGTTTTGATGGGCAGCCCCTGGATCTTGCCCTGAATGCTCAGCACGAGGTGCACGCTCTTCACATTCTTGGTGGCGTCGGCCGACTGCTTGACCAGGGTCGTGGCGTCGGGCAGCGGGGCGCCACTCTGCTTTGAGCCCGACGAGCAGCCGGCGATCAAGGCGGTGGCGAGGGTCAGGGATGCGAGGACGGCCGATAGACGGCGGCGGGTCTGCATACCTTGCATCGTAGAGGGTGCCCATGACCGGCTTGGGACACGTGGGGCCGCGGTGTCGGCCCGGCGCCGACGCTTTGGCCTGCTCACCAGTGCGACCGCGGCATCCGGACGGCCGATTAACCTGATGGAATGTTCACCGGAATTGTCGAGGAGCTCGGGGAGGTGACGGGCCGCGACATGCTCGCCGACGCCGCCCGGCTCACCATCCGCGGACCGGTCGTGACCTCCGACGCCGGGCACGGCGACTCGATCGCCGTCAACGGCGTCTGCCTGACCGTCGTCGAGCTGCTGCCGGACGGCCAATTCACCGCCGACGTGATGGCGGAAACCCTCAACCGGTCCAACCTGGGCTCCCTGCAGGTGGGCAGCCCGGTCAACCTGGAGCGCGCCGCGGCGGTCAACAGCCGGCTCGGCGGGCACATCGTGCAGGGGCACGTGGACGGGACCGGGCAGGTGGTGAGCCGGGCGCCGTCCGAGCACTGGGAAGTGGTGCGGATCGAGATCCCCGCGGCGGTGGCCCGCTACGTCGTCGAGAAGGGATCGATCACCGTCGACGGCATTTCATTGACGGTCTCCGGGCTCGGCGCCGACTGGTTCGAGGTTTCGCTGATCCCTACCACCCGCGAGCTGACCACGCTGGGCCGCGCCCCGGTCGGCACGCAGGTCAACCTCGAAGTCGACGTGATCGCGAAATACGTTGAGCGGTTGCTCACCCCGCGCTAGGCCGCCTTCGGAAAAGTGCGCGCCGCGCCGGTTCGCTCAGCAGGGCTCGCCCGGAGGCGTCCAGTAGGGCTCGCCGGATGGGGTGTAGCACGG
>NZ_LZKF01000029.1:0-18751 GCF_001672665.1 Mycobacterium sp. E2238
ATGGTCGCCTGGTGCTGCGGGGTGGGCGGCACCAGCAGGTAGGGCGTGCCCGCGAAGCCCACCAGCCCGAGGTTGATGGCCGGCGTCAGCTCGTCGGCGAATTGCTTGCCGGCCTCTTTGGCGGCGGTCAGCCGGTCGGGCGGGACGTCGGTGGAGGCCATTGACTCCGACACGTCGATGACCAGCATGACGACCGCGCGGTTGAGCGGGATCCGGACATCGGAGGTCGGCCCGGCCATCGCGGTGGTCAGCAGCACCAGCGACACGGCGAGCAGGATGGTCGGCAGGTGCCGCCACCGGCTGGGGTGCGCCGGTGCGACCCGCTCGAGCACCTCCATGTTGGCGAACCGCAGCACCCGCCGGCGGCGGGCGAACTGCAGCACGACGTAGAGGCCCAGGACCAGCAGAACGAGCAGCAGGAACAGAAAGAACCACGCGTTCTGAAAGCCGGTGACCGAGACGGGGCCCAGCAGGGGCAACTTCATGTGCAGCCACACTATGCGCCAACTGTGGACCGCGCACGGCCCGCCGGGTCAGCCGGCGACGAGGTCGCGGCGCTGCGTGAACTTGATGTCGAGGCTGCGGAGGTGGGTCTGCAGCCCGGCGTCCTGGATCGGGATCAGGTGGGCGGGCTGGTCGGTCTCGTTGTAGTGGGCGTGCCACATGCCCGGCGGCGTGGTGAAGGCGCAGCCGGCCCGCCAGTCCACCCGGGTCGGGTCGACGATGTCGCCGTGCTCGTCGAGGCGGGTGCCCAGCAGCGTGTAGCAGCCGCTGGCCGGCGCGTCGAGGATGAGGTCGAGGGCGACCGACTGGTGCCGGTGCGGGCGCTGCACCTGGTTCGGGGGCAGCACGCCGAACATGGCCCACAGGACGTGGGTGATGGTCAGCGTCTGTTCCTGGTTGGCGTTGGCCAACAGCACGCTGACCCGGCTCTTCTCGTTGGCGCCCGGGCGCGACGCGATCTCCTCCAGCTTGGCCACCGCATCCGAACGGCGGAACTTGGTCGCGCGGAACCGCGGCTGGGTGGCTTCGGCGCCGAGGTATCGCATCAGCGGCTCGTCGTGCACCCAGTACATGGCCGTGTCGGCGGCGGCGTAGAAGACCGAGTGGGTGCCCGCGGGAAGGGTGAGGAAGTCGCCCTTCTCCCACTGGACGAGGTGGCCGTTGACCGCAGCGAAGCCCCGCCCGTAGAGCACGTAGTACAGCTGCGAGGTGGCGTTGGGGCTGGTGTCGACCTGCTCGCCCGGCCGGATGCGCACGAAGTTCGCCAGCAGCGCTGGGCTGGTCGCCGCGCCGGTCTCGATCTGCAGCTCCTTGGACAGATCCAGCGGGATCACCCCGGTCGGCCGATCGGTGTAGACATCCGCATCGAACCGGGTAACCGGAACCTGCGGGACGTGCCCCGAGCCGATGGGGTTGGCGGCCTTGGAGTACTCGAAGTACTCGGCGTCGGAGGCCCAATCTTGAAAACGACCTTCGAAGCCGTACTCGGCCACGTTGATCATCGGCGCGGGGATCGTCGGATCCAGGTTCGGGGTCAGGGCTGTGTCGGTGACGGCCACTTCGTCTCCTTCGACTGCTCGCGGGCTACTGGGGTGCGTCTTATGTCTTTCTCGTATCTATCTTGTATCTCAGTTGTAGCCCTGTCAAGGTTGCCCGTGGTGTACCGTCACCACACTGCTGGGATACGACTTAGCTACCGGAAGGCTGCCGTGGCATCGAGTGACCCGCGGCCGGGCACGGCCAAGGACCGCGCGCTGGATTACGTCAAGACGCGGGTCCTCACCGGCGCGTTCCCGGGCGGGGAACTGATCAGCGAGGGTGACGTGGCCACGGCGCTGGGGATGTCGCGCACCCCGGTGCGCGAGGCCTTCCTGCGGCTGGAGGCCGAGGGGCTGCTGCGCCTGTACCCCCAGCGCGGCGCCCTGGTGGTCCCCGTTTCGCCCGACGAGGTCCGCTCGGTGATGGAGGCGCGGCTGCTGCTGGAGCAGTTCGCCGCCACCAAGGTGGTGGGCCGCGGACCCGCCGCGTGCGCCGCGGTCTTCGAGCGGCTCTTGGGCGAGCTGCACCGGCAGCGCGCCGCCGTCGACCGCGCCGACTGGGCCGAGTTTCTCGACGCCGACCGCGCCTTCCACGCCGTCACGCTGGCCGAGTCGGGCAACGCCATCCTGTCGGGTTTCTATGGGTCTCTGCGGGATCGGCAGATGAGGATGATCGGCGAATCGGCGCTTCGCGACCCGGACCGGGTGACGACGATTCTCGACGAGCACCGCGATATCGCCGAGGCGCTGCGCGACGGCGACGCCCAGCGGGCGCTGCATGCGGTGCAAGAGCACCTGGTCGGTACGGTGCGCGCCATCGGGCTCGCGGCCGACCTGAACTGACTTCCAGACGAATTGTGTTAGAAGTCCGTCTTTTCGGGGAAATCCTTGTCGCAGATGGCGCCCAACCCGGGCGCCGTTAGGACAGGAGCTGAAATGGTCGGATCCATCATCCTCGCCATCATCGTGGGCGCGATCATCGGTGTCGTCGCCCGCCTGGTGATGCCGGGCAAGCAGAACGTCGGCATGATCATGACCGTCGTGATCGGCGCTGTAGGCGGTTTGATCGGCTCGGCGGTCGCCAGCCAGTTCGGATACCACAACGCCAACGGTGGCATCGCGTGGATTCCGTTCTTCATCGGAGTCGGCGCCGCCATCGTCCTCATCGCGCTCTACGAGGCACTGACGGGTCGCCGCACCGGAACGCGCCTCACCCGCTGAGCCGAAAGCTGCGCCGCTCGCCCGCTTTTCGGGCGAGCGGCGTCAGCCTGCGATCAGCACGGCATAACGCGGTTTGATCACGTCGTCGATGATCGCCAGCCGCTCGTCGAACGGGAGAAACGCCGACTTCATCGCATTGATGGTGAACCGCTCGAGGTCGCTCCAGCCGTAACCGAAAGCCTCGACCAGTCGGCACATTTCGAGGCTCATCGTGGTATCGCTCATCAGCCGGTTGTCGGTGTTCACGGTCACCCGGAATCGGGTGCGGGCCAGCAGGTCGAACGGGTGGTCCGCGATACTCTTCACCGCGCCGGTCTGCACGTTGGAGCTCGGGCATAGTTCCAGCGGAATTCGCTTGTCCCGCAAAATGGATGCCAGCCTGCCGAGCCGGACCCGGCCGTCGCCGAGGACGTCGATATCGTCGACGATGCGCACCCCGTGGCCCAGGCGGTCGGCGCCGCAGAACGCGATCGCCTCGTGGATGGACGGCAGCCCGAACGCCTCCCCCGCGTGAATGGTGAAGCGCGCGTTGTGGTCTCGCATGTACTCGAAGGCATCCAGGTGCCGCGTTGGCGGGTTGCCGGCCTCGGCGCCGGCGATGTCGAATCCGACAACTCCCCTGTCCCGGAACCGGATTGCCAGCGCGGCGATCTCCCGGGACACCGCGGCGTGCCGCATGGCCGTGACCAGCAGCCGCACCACGATCGGCCGGCCCGCGGCGGCGCAGGCCTTTTCGCCGTCGGCGAAGCCGGCCAGCACGGCGTCGACGATCTCGTCGAAGGACAGCCCACGGTCGATGTGCAGCTCGGGCGCGAATCGGATCTCGGCGTAGACGACCGAGTCGGCGGCCAGGTCCTCCACGCATTCGTAGGCGACCCGATGCAGAGCGTCGGCGGTCTGCATCACCGCAACGGTGTGCGAGAACGGCTCCAGGTAGCGCTCCAGCGAGCCGCTGTGCGAGCGGGTGCGAAACCAGGTCGCCAGCTCGTCGACGTCGGTGGTGGGCAGCCCGTCGTAGCCGGTCTGGCCGGCGATCTCGACCACGGTCGACGGGCGCAGCCCGCCGTCGAGGTGATCGTGCAGCAGCGCCTTGGGCGCCTTCTTGATCTGCTCGAGGCCCAGGGGTGTGGTCACTTGACGATCCGATCGATGATCAGCGGGCGCGAGACCGGTGGCGTGTCGCCGACGCTGTAGCCGCCGTCCAGTTCGGCCAGCGCCGCGGCGAAGCGCTCCGGCGCGTCGGTGTAGAGGGTGAACAGCGGCGCACCGGCCGCGACCGGTTCGCCGGGGCGGCGGTGGATCCGGATGCCGGCGCCGGCCTGCACCCGTTCGCCCGGACGGGACCTGCCCGCACCGAGCCGCCAAGCCGCCAGCCCCACTGCCATCGCGTCGATATCGCCCATTGTGCCGCCCCGGGGGGCGGTCACGGTGTCGGAATGCGCACCGATCGGCAACGGAACCGACAAATCGCCGCCCTGGGCGGCGATGAGCCGGCGGAACCGGTCCATCGCGGTGCCGTCGCGCAGCGTCTCTACGGGGTCGCGACCGTCGACCCCGGCCAGCTCGAGCATCTCGGCGGCCAGCCGCAACGTCAGCTCGACCACGTCGGGCGGGGCGCCGCCGGCCAGCACGTCCAACGACTCTTCGACCTCGAGGGCGTTGCCTACGGTCGCGCCCAGCGGGCGGTTCATGTCGGTCAACAGCGCGCGGGTGGGCACCCCGTGCGCCGCACCCAGCTCGACCATGGTGTGGGCCAGTTCGCGGCACCGGTCCGCGGAGCGCAGCAGCGCCCCGGCCCCGACCTTCACGTCGAGCACCAGCGCGCCGGTCCCCTCGGCCAGCTTCTTGCTCATCACCGAGCTGGCGATCAGCGGCAGCGACTCGACGGTGGCGGTGACGTCGCGCAGGGCGTACAGCTTGGCGTCGGCCGGCGCCAGCTCTCCGGCCGCGAAGATGGCCGCGCCGACATCACGGAGTTGGTCGCGCACGCGCCGGTTGGACAGGGCGGCGGTGAACCCAGCGATGGACTCGAGCTTGTCCAGGGTGCCGCCGGTGTGCCCGAGCCCCCGCCCCGAAGCCTGTGGCACCGCGGCGCCGCAGGCGGCCACGACGGCCACCAGGGGCAGCGTGATCTTGTCCCCGACGCCCCCCGTGGAGTGCTTGTCCACGGTCGGGACCCCCAGGTCGCGGAAGTCGAGCCGCTCGCCGGACGCCAGCATCGCCGCGGTCCAGCTGGCGGTCTCGCCGCGGTCCATGCCGCGCAGGAAGATCGCCATCAGCAGCGCCGACATCTGCTCCTCGGCGACCCGGCCGCGGGTGTAGGCGTCGATGACCCATTCGATGGCGGCGTCGGACAGCCGGCCGCCGTCGCGCTTGGTGCGGATCACCGTGGGCGCGTCGAATGTGTAGTCGGTCAACGGGGTTCCCGCGGCAGGTCGGCGCTGAAGGCGTCGGGCAGGAGCTCGCCGAGCCGCCGCGGCCCGGCCGGATGATCGACCAGCAGGTCGGGGCCGCCGTGCTCCAGCAGCAGCTGGCGGCACCTCCCGCACGGCATCAGCGGCGCCCCGAGCCCGTCGACGCAGGCCAGCGCGACCAGCCGGCCGCCTCCCGTCGCGTGTAGGGCGCACACCACACCGCATTCGGCACAGAGACCAAGGCCATATGAGATGTTTTCCACATTGCAGCCGGTGACCACGCGTCCGTCGTCGACCAGCGCGGCCGCGCCCACCGGGAACCGCGAGTACGGCGCGTAGGCCCCCGCCGCAGCGCTGATCGCCTTGTCGCGCAACATGTTCCAATCGACATCAGGCATATCGCAACCCCGCTCAGCTTTTGCCACGTCAGACGGCCAGCCTAACCCTGACACGTCACTTCGCTTGGCGGACTGTGCGGCGCAGGCGGTCCGCCGGCCGGGTTACGCTGAACTGCCCGGCTTGATGTCAGAAGGCGGTGAGGACTGGGTGACCACACAGGCGACAACCGCGGATCCGGCAAAAGAATCTGGACCCTCGCGCAAGCGGCGTCCACCCCGAACCCTGTATCGGGGCGACCCGGGCATGTGGTCGTGGGTGTTGCATCGCATCAGCGGCGCGACCATCTTCTTCTTCCTGTTCGTACACGTGCTGGACGCCGCGATGCTGCGGGTCAGCCCGCAGACCTACAACGCGGTGATCCACGACTATCAGACCCCGGTCGTCGGCCTGATGGAGTACGGGCTGGTGGCCGCGGTGGCATTCCACGGGCTGAACGGCATCCGCGTCATCCTCATCGACTTCTGGTCCGAGGGCACCCGCTACCAGAAGCTGATGTTCTGGATCGTCGGCGTCGTCTTCCTGCTGCTCATGGTTCCGGCCGGGGTTGTCACCGGCATTCACATCGTCGAGCACCTCCGATGAGCTCCCCGGACCTGCAACTGGGCCGTGGCCAGGTCGCGCCGGTGCGCCAGCGCAGCCACGACCGGCCGGCCAGCCTCGACAACCCGCGCTCGCCGCGGCGCCGGGCCGGCATCCCCAACTTCGAGAAGTTCGCGTGGCTGTTCATGCGGTTCTCCGGGGTCGCGCTGATCATCCTGGCCGTCGGACACCTGTTCATCATGCTGATGTGGGACAACGGCGTTTACCGCATCGACTTCAACTACGTGGCGCAGCGCTGGGCCTCGCCGTTCTGGCAATTCTGGGATCTGGCGCTGTTGTGGCTGGCGCAGCTGCACGGCGGCAACGGCCTGCGCACCATCATCGACGACTACAGCCGTAAGGACAGTACCCGCTTCTGGCTCAACAGCCTGTTGCTGCTGTCGATGGGTTTCACGTTGGTGCTCGGCACCTACGTGCTGGTGACATTCGACCCGAACATCGGAGGCTGACCGGTGATCCAGCAACACCGCTACGACGTGGTGATCGTCGGCGCCGGCGGCGCCGGCATGCGCGCGGCGGTGGAAGCCGGCCCACGCGTGCGGACCGCGGTGCTGACCAAGCTCTACCCCACCCGCAGCCACACCGGCGCCGCCCAGGGCGGGATGTGCGCGGCGCTGGCCAACGTCGAGGACGACAACTGGGAATGGCACACCTTCGACACCGTCAAGGGCGGCGACTACCTCGCCGACCAGGACGCGGTGGAGATCATGTGCAAGGAAGCCATCGACGCGGTGCTCGACCTCGAGAAGATGGGGATGCCGTTCAACCGCACCCCCGAGGGCCGCATCGACCAGCGCCGGTTCGGCGGGCACACCCGCGAACACGGTAAGGCCCCGGTGCGCCGGGCGTGTTATGCCGCCGACCGCACCGGCCACATGATCCTGCAGACCCTGTATCAGAACTGCGTCAAGCACGACGTGCAGTTCTTCAACGAGTTCTACGCGCTGGACCTGGTTTTGACGCAGACGCCGAGCGGCCCGGTGGCCACCGGCGTGGTGGCCTACGAGTTGGCCACCGGCGAGATCCACGTCTTTCACGCCAAGGCCGTGGTGCTGGCGACCGGCGGGTCGGGCCGGATGTACAAGACCACCTCCAACGCGCACACACTCACCGGTGACGGCATCGGGATCGTATTCCGCAAGGGACTTCCGTTGGAGGACATGGAGTTTCACCAGTTCCACCCGACGGGCCTGGCCGGGTTGGGCATCCTGATCTCCGAGGCCGTGCGCGGTGAGGGCGGCCGCCTGCTCAACGGGGAGGGCGAGCGGTTCATGGAGCGCTACGCGCCGACGATCGTCGACCTGGCGCCGCGCGACATCGTCGCCCGCTCGATGGTTTTGGAGGTGCTCGAAGGCCGCGGTGCCGGCCCGCACAAGGACTACGTCTACATCGACGTCCGTCACCTCGGCGAGGACGTGCTCGAGGCCAAGCTGCCCGACATCACCGAGTTCGCCCGCACCTATCTGGGCGTGGACCCGGTGCACGAACTGGTCCCGGTCTACCCGACGTGTCACTACGTGATGGGCGGCATCCCCACCACGGTCACCGGACAGGTGTTGCGGGACAACACTTCTACGGTGCCCGGCCTGTATGCGGCCGGCGAATGCGCGTGCGTGTCGGTGCACGGCGCCAACCGGCTGGGCACCAACTCGCTGCTGGACATCAACGTCTTCGGCCGTCGCGCCGGGATCGCCGCCGCGGACTACGCCGACGGGCACGACTTCGTCGACATGCCGCCCAACCCCGAGGCGATGGTGGTCGGCTGGGTCGGCGACATCCTCAACGAGCACGGCAACGAGCGCGTGGCCGACATCCGCGGCGCGCTGCAGCAGTCGATGGACAACAACGCCGCGGTGTTCCGCACCGAGGAGACGCTGAAGCAGGCGCTCACCGACATCCATGCGCTCAAGGAGCGTTATTCCCGAATCACCGTGCACGACAAGGGAAAGCGCTTCAACAGCGACCTGCTAGAGGCCATCGAGCTGGGCTTCCTGCTGGAGCTGGCCGAGGTCACCGTGGTCGGCGCGCTGAACCGCAAGGAGTCCCGGGGCGGGCATGCCAGGGAGGACTACCCGAACCGCGACGACGTCAACTACATGCGCCACACCATGGCCTACAAGCAGGGCACCGATCTGCTGAGCGACATCGCGCTGGACTTCAAGCCCGTCGTGCAGACCCGCTACGAACCGAAGGAACGGAAGTACTGATGACTGCAGGCGAGTCTGTCGAACCCCGCGTGGAGCCGCCACTTCCGCCCATCCCCGAGGGCGCCGTGCTGGTGACTTTGAAGATCGCGCGGTTCAACCCCGACAACCCCGACGCGTTCGCGGAAACCGGTGGCTGGCAGAGCTTTCGGGTGCCGTGCCTGCCCAGTGACCGGCTGCTCAACCTGCTGATCTACATCAAGAGCTACCTGGACGGCACGCTGACCTTCCGGCGCTCCTGCGCCCACGGGGTGTGCGGCTCGGACGCGATGCGCATCAACGGTGTGAACCGGCTGGCCTGCAAGGTGCTGATGCGCGACCTGCTGCCCGAGAAGAAGGGCAAGCAACTGACCATCACGGTGGAACCCATCCGTGGCCTGCCGGTGGAAAAGGATCTGGTGGTCAACATGGAGCCCTTCTTCGACGCCTACCGCGCGGTCAAGCCCTACCTGGTCACCAGCGGGAATCCACCGACGCGGGAACGTATTCAGAGCCCCACCGACCGTGCCCGCTACGACGACACCACCAAGTGCATTCTGTGCGCGGCCTGCACCACCAGCTGTCCGGTGTTCTGGCACGAGGGCAGTTACTACGGCCCGGCGGCGATCGTCAACGCGCACCGCTTCATCTTCGACAGCCGCGACGAGGCGGCCGCCGAGCGCCTCGACATCCTCAACGAGGTGGACGGCGTGTGGCGGTGCCGCACCACGTTCAACTGCACCGAGTGCTGCCCGCGCGGCATCCAGATCACTAAGGCGATCCAAGAGGTCAAGCGCGCGCTGATGTTCACGCGCTAGGCCTCCGCGGAAACATCCACCGCAGAAGCACCGCGTCGATACCATTACCCGCTTCCCGAATTTGATATCGCGGGTGATATCGAGTTCGAAAGTCACCCAGTGGTCGGAAAGCCCGTCACACTTTCGCGACCTGTCTCGTCTGAGGGGTATGACACAGAAAACTCGCATCGAGCCCCTGTCCCCCCGGCGTGCCGGGCTGCTGACCCGCGTGATGTACCGGATCGCCAAGCGGCGTTACGGTCAGGTCCCCGAGCCCTTCACCGTGACGGCCCACCATCGCAAGCTGATGATCGCCGGCGCCGTGCACGAGACGATGCTCGACCGGGCGTCCAAGGCGTTGCCGGTCAGCGTGCGTGAGCTGGCGGTGTTATGGACCGCGCGCAGCGTGGGCTGTTCCTGGTGCGTCGACTTCGGGTCGATGTTGCAGCGCCTGGACGGCCTCGACATCGAGCGGCTCAAGGAGATCGACGATTACGCCACCTCGTCGGCATTCACCGACGACGAGCGCGCCGCGATCCGCTACGCCGACGCGATGACGACCGACCCACACACCGTCACCGACGAGCAGGTCGCCGACCTGAGGGCCCGGTTCGGCGATGCCGGTGTGATCGAGCTGACCTATCAGATCGGCGTGGAGAACATGCGGGCCCGGATGAACACCGCGCTGGGCATCACCGAGCAGGGCTTCAACTCCGGGGACGCCTGCCGCGTGCCGTGGGCTAGCGAGGTCGCAGCGGAGAGCCGGTGAACTTGTCCGGGTTGGCGATATCCCAAAGCGCGCAGACCTTTCCGTCGCGCACCGTGAACACCGTGATCCGCGGCAGCATCTCCCGGTAGCCGTCGGACGCGGGGCAGCCTGCGGTGTAGACGCCCAGTTCGCCGTTGACCAGCCCCAGCTGATACGAGGTGAACATCGCCGGTCCGTAGCGCTGCGCCAGGCCCAGCATGAACCGCACCACCTTGTCCGGGCTGTGGATGGTCTGAACGGCCGTGGGCGCCTTGCCATTCGAATCGCCGGTGAAGGTGACGTCGGGATGCAGCAACGAGACCACGGTGTCCAGGTCGCCGGCGGCCATGGCGGCCAGCAGCCGGCCGACCACCTCGTCGTGCGACGGGTCGGGCTTGGGCGGCGGCTCCGCCGTGACGGCCTTGCGGGCCCGCGAGGCCAGCTGCCGGGCGCCGGCCTCGCTGGTGCCCAGCACGTCGGCCACTTCGGCGAAGGGCACCGCGAAGCCGTCGTGCAGCACGAAGGCGACCCGCTGATCGGGCGACAGGCGTTCGAGCACCACCATCGCCGCGTACCGGGCGTCCTCGCGGGCCACCACGGCGGCCAGCGGATCCGTGGGGTCGAGCCCGGTCACCACCGGCTCCGGCAGCCAGTTGCCGGTGTAGGTCTCGCGCCGGTGCGCGGCCGAGCGCAGCTTGTCCAGGCCCAGCCGGCTCACCACCGTGGTCAGCCATGCCCGCGGATCGGTGATCGTGGCTTTCTGCCCGTCGAAGCGCAGCCAGGCTTCCTGAACGATGTCCTCGGCGTCGGCCACCGTGCCGGTGAGCCGGTAGGCGACCGCCATGAGATGCGGCCGCAGGGACTCGAATTCGCTGACCTGCTGCGCTGCGGTCATAACGCGAGCCTAGCGTGGTGACGGCGAGCGCCGGAACGGCGCGAGAAAGGAACCGCGCCATCGAGCCGAGCGCTACGCTCACGGTCAAGATGACAGAACACCTGTGGTTGCACTTCGCCCGGCACGGCTCCGGCATCACGCCGCCGGTCATCGTGCGCGGCGACGGCGTGCGGATCTTCGATGACCGCGGCAGGAGCTACCTCGACGCGCTGTCCGGGCTGTTCACCGTGCAGGTCGGCCACGGCCGCACCGAGCTCGCGGAGGTCGCGGCGCGCCAGGCGAGCACGCTCGCTTACTTCCCGCTGTGGGGTTACGCCCACCCGGCCGCGGTCGAACTCGCCGAGCGGCTGGCGGGCTACGCCCCGGGCGACCTGAACCGGGTGTTCTTCACCACCGGTGGCACCGAGGCCGTCGAGACCGCGTGGAAGCTGGCCAAGCAGTACTTCAAGCTGACCGGCAAACCCGGTAAGCACAAGGTGATTTCGCGGTCTATCGCCTATCACGGCACCACCCAGGGCGCCCTCGCGATCACCGGCCTGCCGTCGTACAAGGCGCCGTTCGAACCGGTGACGCCCGGCGGATTCCGGGTGCCCAACACGAACTTCTACCGGGCGCCCGAACCGTTCGCCAACGACCCCAAGGCGTTTGGCCTATGGGCCGCCGACCGGATCGCGGAGGCGATCGAGTTCGAGGGCCCGGCGACCGTCGCCGCGGTGTTCCTGGAACCGGTGCAGAACGCGGGCGGCGCCATCCCCCCTCCTCCGGGCTATTTCGAACGGGTGCGGCAGATCTGCGACGAGTACGACGTGCTGCTGGTCTCGGACGAGGTGATCTGCGCGTTCGGCCGCATCGGGTCGATGTTCGCCTGTGACGACTTCGGCTACGTGCCCGACCTGATCACCTGCGCCAAGGGGCTGACATCGGGCTACTCGCCGCTGGGCGCGATGATCGCCAGCGAGAGGCTGTTCGAGCCGTTCAACGACGGCACGACGGTCTTCCCGCACGGCTATACCTTTGGCGGACACCCGGTTTCGACGGCCGTGGGGCTGGCCAACCTCGACATCTTCGAGCGCGAGGGCCTCAACGACCGCGTCAAGCAGCACGCGTCCGCCTTCCGCGCCACCCTGGAGCGGCTGTACGACCTGCCCATCGTCGGCGACGTGCGTGGCGAGGGCTACTTCTACGGCATCGAACTGGTCAAGGACAAGGCGACCAAGGAAACGTTCAACGCGGAAGAGTGTGAGCGGCTGCTGCACGGATACGTGTCGCCGGCGCTCTTCGAAGCGGGCCTGTATTGCCGCGCCGACGACCGCGGCGATCCCGTCGTCCAGGTGGCGCCGCCGCTGATCAGCGGTCAGGCCGAGTTCGACACCATCGAATCGGTATTGCGCGGCGTGCTCGCGGAGGCGTCCAACAAGCTTTAGCTCCGCTTCACCGCGTCGGCCGCGATCAGAACCTCCCGGGAGTGCGCCGCCGTCGGGTTGCTCACCATTCGCGTCACCGCGTTGCACAGCCAGGTGAGCGCCTCCCGCAGGCCGGCGTCGGTCGTGGCGTCACGATGCTGCCGCAGTTCGCTCAGCACGCCTTCCAGCCCGGAGCGGCGGACCTGCGTTGCCTTCTCGACTTCCTTGATCAGCCGTGGCAGCGACCGCGGAGCGTCGCTGTTTCGCCGCAACCGGGACCAGAAACGATCGTTGTGAATGGCGCGCCCTCGGGGTTCGGCGGGAGATTCGTTGCCGTCACGCTGACGGCATGCCCAGCGTAGTGGCTCGGCGGCGTTCCCGCGCGGCCCGGCGCTCTCGCAACTTCCGTATCACCAGTCACAGCGCGGCTCCCTCGAATCGGGCCCGCGATCGCCTAGTCTGCACAAGCAATGAACTTCCTACGCCCCGCATCGCGCCTGGCAGCGGCCGTTTTCGTGATCGCCGCTCCGGTGACGCTGGCCGCGCCCGCGGCATTGCCCACCGCCGGCGCCGAGCCCGGCGCCGGACCCAACGCCGCCCCCGCGAACTGCCCCTTCAAGGTGAACACCCCGCCCGCGGTGGATTCGTCGGAGGTTCCCCAGGCCGGCGACCCGCCGATCCCGCTGCTGGTGCCCGCCAAGCCGGTCGGCGGCGAGGCGCTGGCCGGCTGCGGCATCGTCGCCGCGCCCGATACGCCGGCGCTGCCCACCGACGTCTCCGCCGACGCGTGGCTGGTGGCGGACCTGGACAGCGGCGCGGTGATCGCCGCCAAAGACCCGCACGGCCGGCACCGGCCCGCCAGCATCATCAAGGTGCTGGTCGCGATGGCCGCCATCAATGCGCTCAACCTGAACAAGTCGGTGCCCGGCACCGCCGACGACGCGGCCGCCGAGGGCACCAAGGTCGGTGTCGAAGAGGGCGGGGTGTTCACCGTCAACCAGCTCCTGCACGGCCTGCTGATGCACTCCGGCAACGACGCCGCGCACGCGCTGGCCATGCAGCTCGGCGGAATGCAGCAGGCGGTGGAGAAGATCAATGTGCTGGCCGCCAAGCTCGGCGGCAAGGACACCCGGGTGGCGACGCCGTCCGGGCTGGACGGGCCCGGCATGAGCACCTCGGCCTACGACATCGGCCTGTTCTACCGGTACGCCTGGCAGAACCCGACTTTCGCCGACATCGTCGCGACGCGGACGTTCGACTTCCCCGGCCACGGCGACCACCCCGGCTACGAACTGGAAAACGACAACCAGCTGCTCTACAAGTACCCGGGCGCCCTGGGCGGCAAGACCGGTTACACCGACGACGCCGGCCAGACCTTCGTGGGCGCCGCCAACCACAACGGCCGCCGCCTGATGGCCGTGTTGCTACATGGGACGCGGCAGCCGATCGCTCCCTGGGAGCAGGCGGCGCACCTGCTGGACTACGGTTTCAGCACGCCGCAGGGCACCCAGGTCGGCAACCTGATCGAACCCGACCCCTCGCTGGCGCCCGCCAAACGCGACAGCGCCGCCGACCGCGGCAACGGCGCGCAGGCCGCGGGGCTGATCCCGTCGGCGGACGCGCTGCCGATCCGGGTGGGCGTCGCCGTCATCGGAACCATCATCGTGTTTAGTTTGATCATGGTCGCACGCTCGATGAACCGCCGACCGCAACACCGGTGAGATCGCGGCCCGCCCGATCGCGGGGGCTGGCGGTTGGGCTGACCGCCGCCAGCATTGGCGTCATATACGGCTACGACCTGTCCATCATCGCCGGCGCGCAGCTCTACGTCACCGAGGACTTCGGGCTGTCCACCTGGCAACAGGAACTGCTGACGACGATGGTCGTGATCGGCCAGATCGCCGGAGCGCTCGGTGCGGGCGTGCTGGCCAACGCGATCGGGCGCAAGAAATCGGTGGTGCTGCTGGTGGTCGCCTACGCGGCGTTCGCGCTACTCGGTGCGCTCTCGGTATCACTGCCGATGCTGTTGACGGCGCGGCTCCTGCTGGGCCTGACCCTCGGCGTGGCGGTGGTGGTCGTGCCGGTCTACGTCGCGGAATCGGCCCCGACGGCGGTGCGCGGGTCGCTGCTGACGGCCTATCAGCTGGCCATCGTCAGCGGGCTGATCGTCGGCTACCTGACCGGATATCTGCTGGCCGGGACCCACAGCTGGCGCTGGATGTTCGGGCTGGCCAGCGTGCCCGCAATGTTGTTGCTGCCGTTGCTCGTTCGCGCGCCGGACACGGCGCGGTGGTACGTACTGAAGGGCAGGCCCGACGAGGCCCGCCGGGCGCTGCTGCGCGTGGAGCCCGACGCGCGCGTCGATGAGGAGCTCGCCGAGATCGGCCGTGCGCTGAGCGAAGGGAGCGGCGGCTGGTCCGAGATGCTGCGCCCGCCGTACGGGCGGGCCACCGCCTTCGTGATCACGCTCGGCTTTTTGATCCAGATCACCGGCATCAACGCGATCATCTATTACAGCCCACGGATATTCCAGGCGATGGGCTTCACGGGCAACTTCGCGCTGCTGGCGCTGCCGGCCCTGGTCCAGGTCGCCGGGCTGGCCGCCGTGGGTGCGTCGCTGCTGCTGGTCGACAGGGTGGGCCGGCGCCCAATCCTGTTGTCCGGCATCGCCATGATGATCGCCGCCGACGTCGTGCTGATGGGCGTGTTCGGGCGGGGCATCGGCGGCGCGGCACTCGGCTTCGCCGGCATACTGCTGTTCATCATCGGCTACACCATGGGGTTCGGCTCCCTGGGCTGGGTGTACGCCAGCGAGAGCTTCCCGTCCCGGTTGCGCTCCATCGGGTCGAGCACGATGCTCACCTCAAACCTGGTGGCCAACGCGATCATCGCCGCCGTGTTCCTCACCATGCTGCACTCACTCGGTGGCGCAGGCACTTTCGCGGTGTTCGCCGCCCTGGCGGTCGTCGCGTTCGTCGTCGTCTACCGGTTCGCGCCGGAGACCAAGGGACGCCAGCTGGAGGAAATCCGCCACTTCTGGGAAAACGGCGGCCGATGGTCATGATCGCCGCGGGCACCATGGTGCTCGACGGGCAGGTCCGCCGGCCGGGCTGGCTGGAGACCGACGGCGGGCGGATCGCCGCCTGCGGCGCGGGCGTCCCGCCCCGGCCGGCCGACGCGCACTTCCCCGACGCCACCGTGGTGCCCGGGTTCATCGACATGCACGTGCACGGCGGCGGCGGCGCCTCCTACACCGACCGCGACGGCATCACCGGCGCGGCGGAATTCCATCTGCGGCACGGCACCACGACAACGCTCGCCAGCCTGGTGACCGCCTCGCCCGCGGAGTTGCTCGCCGGCGTGCGCGCGATCGCCGAGGCCGCCCGGCACGGCACCGTCGCCGGCATCCACCTGGAGGGGCCGTGGCTCTCCCGGGCCCGTTGCGGGGCACACGACCCGGCCCAGCTGCGCGACCCTGACCCGGCCGAGATCGACGCCGTGCTCGACGCGGGCCGCGGCGCGATCCGGATGGTCACCCTGGCACCCGAGCTGCCCGGGGCCGACGAGGCGATCCGGCGCTTTCGCGACGCCGGAGTGGTTGTGGCCGTGGGACACACGAACGCCACCTACGAGCAGACCGAACACGCGATCGGGCTCGGCGCCACCGTCGGCACCCACCTGTGCAACGCGATGCCGCCGCTGCACCACCGCGAGCCCGGGCCGGTGCTCGCCCTGCTGCGAAACCGGGGAGTCATCGTCGAACTGATCGCCGACGGCGTGCACGTGCACCCGGCCGTCGTGCGCGCCGTGCTCGGGGCCGCGGGGCCCGAGCGGGTCGCCGTGGTCACCGATGCCATCGCCGCGGCCGGCCGCGGTGACGGGGCGTTCCGCCTCGGTGCGGTGGCCGTCGACGTGGTCTCCGGTGTGGCGCGGGTGCGCGGGACGTCGACGATCGCGGGCAGCACCGCGACCATGGATCGGCTGTTCCGCGCGGTGCATGCCGATGCGGGACTGGCCGTCGCGGCGCAGACGACGTCGGCGACGCCGGCGCGGGCGCTCGGCCTCGAGCGGCTGGGCAGCCTGCGCGCCGGCCACGACGCCAATCTTGTTGTGCTGGATCGTGATCTGCGAGTCAGCGCGGTCATGGTCCGGGGCGACTGGCGGCTGACTACCTAGTCGGTGTCACATCATGCGGCCCTGCCGCGTCATAGAGGTGAACAGCCATCGACGTGGGAGGTAATGATGAATGTGTTGCTTTGGACGCTACAGGTCGCGCTCGCCGCGCTGTTTACCGCGTCCGGCCTGGCCAAGATCAGTCAACCGAAAGACCGGCTGATCGCCAGCGGACAAACGGGCGTAACGCCGTTCCCGCTGCCGGTGATCCGTGTCACCGCGTTCTGTGAATTGCTGGGCGCCATCGGAATTCTGTTGCCCCGGCTGGTCGGTATCGCCGCGTTCCTCACCCCGCTCGCGGCATTCGGGTTCGCGATCGTCATGGTGGGCGCCATCGCCTCGCACGCGTACCTTCGCGAACCACGCAACGTCGCCGCGACCGTCGCGATCTTCGCCGCCGCCCTCACGGTGGGCATCGGCAGGACGCTCGGACTGTGAGCGGCCACCCCTTCCGCCGCGCCGTGGAAGCCGGCGAATTCGACCGCGTCGGAAGCCTATTCGCCCCCGACGCGGTGCTGCACAAGCTCTCCGGTGTGGGCACCGGCGATCACGCGCTCATGTTCAGGGCCGCCGTTGCGGACCTGGAGATCCAGGGCTGCGACTTCCTGCACACACGGGGGGACGGCCTCATCGACGAGATCACCGTGATGGTCCGCCCGCTGAGGGCGGACCATCACGGTGTTCGCCGAACGCATGCGCGCGGCCCTCGGCGGCTAGCGCAGCCACCGGGTGAGGCGGGAGAGGGTCAGCCCCGCAACGGCTCCCATCGCCATCGCGGTCAGCGTCTGCCGCGTGCTGATCCCCTCGTCCAGTTGCACGCGCGGGGCGATGATCGCCGGCGCGGGCGGTGCGACGTGGCGGGTGCGCGGGTGATCGGATGCCGTCGCCGCCCATGCCGTGCAGAACAACACGAGATACGAGGTGATGTAGGCGAACACCATCAGACCCAGCACCGGGCCGAACGTGGCGCCCGCGGGGCTACGCAACACCACCCGCAGGTAGATGGAACCCACTTGCTTGAACGCTTCGAATCCGATCGCCGCCATCAGCGCGCCGCGCGCCGAGTCGGCCAGGCTGACCTTCTCGCGCGGCAGCCGGGCGATCATCCAGGTGAACAGCAACCACGAGATGGCCGTCGAGATCACGATCGACAACAGCCAAAAGAGCCAATCCAATACCGACAGCTGCGGCACCCCAAGCCATTTCAACACCGCGGCCAGGGGGGCGTCGTGGCCGACGGTGGTCAGGCCGACGGTGGCCATGATCACCGCGAACGTCCCCAGCATCGCCAACAGATCGGAGAGCTTGTTGCGCACGAAGCCCGGCGACTCGATGCGCTCGTCCCACCACATCTCCGTCAACGCTTGGCGCAGATGCGATATCCAGCCCAGGCCCGCCCAGACCGCGGTGGCCAGGCCGATGACACCCACCGACGCCCGCGCGTCGATCGCCGAGTTCATCAAGTCGAGCAGCTGATCGCCCAGGGCGCCGGTCACCTGGGACCGAATGTGGTCGTCGATCGTTTTCAGCAGCTCGGGCCGCCTGGCCAGGACGAACCCGAAGGCCGCGAAACCGACCATCAGCAAAGGGAATAGCGCGAAGATCGTGTAGTAGGTGAGGCCGGCCGCGAAGAACCCGCCGTTGCGGTCGTCGAAGCGCTGGTAGGCGCGCACGACGTGGTCGAGCCATCCGTACCGGGCCCGCAGCCGGTCGAGGGCACCCGCGTTGGCCGGCTCGCTCATGGTGAACTCATCCTCGCTGCGGAAGGAAACCCAACCGATCGTAGACCCGCCGAACGGTTTCGCCGGCCACTTCCTCGGCCCGCCGCGCCCCGGCCGCCAGAATCCCCTCCAATTCGGCTGGGTCAGAAAGCAATTCGTCGACGCGCGCCTTAATCGGGCTGACGAACTCGACGACCGCCTCGGCGGTCTCCTTCTTCAGGTCGCCGTAACCCCGCCCGGCGTAACCTTCGACGAGCTTTTCGATGCCGACGCCGGTGACCGCCGATTGGATGGTCAGCAGGTTGGACACGCCCGGCTTGGCGTCGGTGTCGAAGCGAATCTCGCGCTCGCTGTCGGTGACCGCCGAGCGAATCTTCTTCGCGGACGCGGCGGGATCGTCGAGCAGGTTGATCAGGCCGGCATCGGTGGCCGCCGACTTGCTCATCTTCGACGTCGGGTCTTGCAGGTCGTAGATCTTGGCGGTGGCTTTGGGGATCAGCAGGTCGGGAACCACGAACGTGTCGGGGAACCGGCTGTTGAACCGCTGCGCGACGTCGCGCGCCAGCTCGAGATGCTGACGCTGATCCTCACCCACCGGCACCAGCTCGGCGTCGTAGGCCAGCACGTCGGCGGCCTGCAACACCGGATAGGTGAAC
>NZ_LZKF01000030.1:0-10592 GCF_001672665.1 Mycobacterium sp. E2238
CGGCGAGCGACCGGCGCCTCCACCGTGGACGATGCGGATTTTACGAATTCGCCCTGTTCATTCAGCCGGGCGAGAACTTCCTTGCTGGTAACACCGAGTTCCTTGGCCAACTCGTGTACGCGGGCCTTACCTGCCACTACATCTCCTGTCTAAGAGGCGACAGTCGTGGGGCCGCGCCTCGGGTTTAGCTATGACGCATGGTCATCGGGACTTCACGGTGTGCTCATGTTCTTTGCTACCTGTTCTGTTGCCGTGCTGGTCGAGCGCTTCCACGTACTCGACCAGCGCGGATGTGTCCGGTGGACGGTCGATGCGCAGCGCTCTGGTGAAAGCCCGCCGCCGAATCGCCTGTTGCACGCACGGCGGTACGGGATGCAGCCATGCACCCCGCCCCGGCCGGTTGGCCCTGGTGTCAACGATCACGGCGTATTCGCCGTTCCCGTTCGACTGAGCCACCACGCGAAGCAGTTCGACGGCCAGCTCTCGCTTTCGGCACCCGACGCACGTCCGGACTGGTCCGTCCAAATGTTTGTGCGCCCGGGCCGAAGGCTCACGCTGGATCACGGCTCAGTCTAGCGTCACTTATCCGATGGTCAGAACCGCCCGAGGATGCGGGCGAGGATCCCCTAGCGGTCGTGCGCCATCCCGTGGGTGGCCCCGTGTTCGGGGTGGCTCTCCGAATGCGACTCCGATCCCCCCGGCGTATCGCCGCGGATGTCGATCCGCCACCCGGTGAGGCGCGCGGCCAGCCGCGCGTTCTGGCCCTCCTTGCCGATGGCCAGGGACAGCTGGAAGTCGGGCACCACCACGCGGGCGGCCCGGGCGTTCGGGTCGATGATCGACACGGAGACCACCTTGGCCGGCGACAGCGCGTTGGCCACGAAGCGGGACGGGTCCTCGTCGTAGTCGATGATGTCGATCTTCTCCCCGGAGAGCTCGCTCATCACGTTGCGCACCCGTTGGCCCATCGGCCCGATGCAGGCCCCTTTCGCGTTCAGCCCGGGAACGTTGGACTTCACCGCGATCTTGGAGCGGTGGCCGGCCTCCCGGGCCACCGCCACGATTTCCACCGACCCGTCGGCGATCTCGGGGACTTCCAGGGAGAACAGCTTGCGGACCAGGTTGGGATGCGTTCGCGACAGCGTGATCAGCGGCTCGCGGGAACCGCGGGTCACGCCGATGACGTAGCAGCGCACCCGGTTGCCGTGCTCGTAGCTTTCGCCCGGCACCTGTTCGGCCGCCGGGATCACGCCTTCGGATGCCTTGGTCTCGGTGCCCATCCGGACGACGACCAGGCCGCGGGCGTTGGCGCGGTTGTCGCGCTGGATGACGCCCGCGACGATCTCGCCCTCACGGGTGGAGAACTCACCGTAGGTGCGCTCGTTCTCCGCGTCCCGAAACCGCTGCAGCATGACCTGACGGGCGGTGGTGGCGGCGATGCGGCCGAAACCTTCGGGGGTGTCGTCCCATTCGCTGATGACGTTGCCGTCGTCGTCGGTCTCGCGGGCGACGACCTTGACGACGCCGGTCTTGCGGTCGATCTCGATGCGCGCGTCGTTCTGATGGCCCTCGGTGTGCCGGTAGGCGGTGAGCAGCGCCGACTTGATCGTCTCGAGCAGCTCGTTGACCGAGATACCGCGATCCACCTCGATGGCGTGCAGCGCGGCCATGTCGATGTTCATCAGTGCCGCTCCTCCGTCCTGTCGGTCCGGCTCGCCAGGTCCAACTCCGCTTGGGCTGGGGGCGAAAACTCCACCTGGACAACGGCTTTGGCGATGTCGGCGAGCGGGAGCTCGCGCACCTGGTAGTCGCGTCCCGCGCGGACCACCAGCGCGACGGTGTCGCCGCGCGTCTCGCCGACGCGACCGGTCAGTCGCGAACCGTCCGCGAGGACGACGTCGACCTTGCGGCCGCGGGCGCGACGGAAATGCTTTGCACTGGTCAGCGGGCGGTCCACGCCCGGCGAACTCACCTCGAGCACATAGCGGTCGGCGACATCGTCGATGCCGTCCAGCAACGCCGACGCCGAGCGCGACAGCGTCGCGATGGTGTCCAGGTCGAGGGCTTTGTCACCGTCGGCGACCACCATGATCCGCGGCGGGCGCGTCCGGGCGTCGATGACCACGTCTTCGATCTCGTATCCGGCGCGCGCGAACTCATCACCGAGTAGCTCGATCACCTGCGTCTGCGAAGGTAGCCCGGTGGTCACGGCGAGCTCCTCATCTTGAGTTGTCCGGTCAGCTGGAGGGCGTCGCCGCCCCTTGGCCCTATTTAGCCCTGCGGGCGGCTCCGGTGTCCTGGCGGAACGCGAAGGCTGCCGTTCCGCGAGAGCAGCTATCAACGATACGCCAGGAATCGCGTCTGACGGCCGGATCGCGTCCTGGCTTCCTACCCACCCCCGCACCGATGGCAGGATGTGTTTGTGTCTAGCGCATTTCCGGTCGTCAACCGGCGGGGTGTGCTCGCCGGCGGCGCGGCTCTGGCTGCGCTCGGGGTGGTGACCTCCGCCTGCGGCGAGTCCCCGCCCAAGCCCCCACCCGTCGAAGAGCTGTTGGGGCCGCTGGACCAGGCCCGCAAGGACAGCGCGCTGGCCGGTGCCGCGGCTGCGGCCGTCGGCAACCCGCCACAGATCGCCGCCGCGCTGACGGTGGTCGCGAGCCAACGCGCCGCGCACGCCCGCGCCCTGTCCACGGAGATCTCGCGGGCCGCCGGCAAGATCACCGCCTCGTCCACCAGCGAGACCGCGGGCCCCAGCCCGAGCGCCGCCGAACCGGCGGGACCGCCGCCGCCTCCCCCACCGGTGTCGGACGTGATCAACGCCTTGCGCGCCTCGGCGGACAGCGCCAGCCGGATGGTGGCGGGAGAATCCGGCTACCGGGCGGGGTTGCTCGCCTCGATCATCGCGTCCTGCACCGCGTCGTACACGGTCGCCCTGGTGCCGGGGGGCCCGTCGATATGAGCTCCGGCAAGGACGCGGACAACGCCGCGCTGTGCGACGCGCTGGCCATCGAACACTCGACCATCTACGGCTACGGCATGGTCTCGGCGCTGTCGCCGCCCAGCGTGAACGACATGGTGGTGGAGGCCCTGAGTCAGCACCGCCAGCGCCGCGACGACGTGATCGCGATGCTCAACGCCCGCAAGGTCAACGCGCCGGTCGCCGCCCCCGGTTACCAGTTGCCGATCCTGGTGGGCAGCGCGGCGGATGCCGCGCGCCTGGCGGCGCGGATGGAAAACGACGGCGCGTCGGCCTGGCGCGTGGTGATCGAGCACGCCGAGACGGCCGACGACCGCGCGTTCGCCGCCACGGCGCTGACGCAAAGCGCGGTGATGGCCGCCCGATGGAACCGGGTGCTGGGCGCCTGGCCCATCACGACGAGCTTCCCCGGCGGAAACGACTAGCGGCGCAAGGGTTTTCAGTTACCCGGTAAGGGCGGCCGCGACGTCGGTGGCCAGCGACGGCCCGGTGGCCAGCTCGCGCGTTTCTCCGCCGAAGCGGTCGCGCAGCTCCACCACACCGTTGCCCCAGCCGCGCCCCACCACCAGGATCCACGGCACGCCCAGCAATTCCGCGTCCTTGAACTTGACCCCCGGTGATGCTTGACGGTCGTCGAGCAGCACCTCGATGCCCAACCGGTCCAGGTCGGCGGCCAGCGCGGTGGCCCCGGTGCGGGCGTCCGCGTCCTTGTTGGCGATCACCAGATGGACGTCGAACGGCGCGACCGAAGACGGCCAGCGCAGGCCCAACTCGTCATGGTGCTGCTCGGCGATCACCGCCACCATCCGCGACACCCCGAGGCCGTAGGACCCCATGGTCAGCCGCACCGGCTTGCCATCCTCACCGAGGACGTCGGCGGTGAAGGCGTCGGTGTACTTGCGGCCGAGCTGGAAGATGTGCGCGACCTCGATGCCCCGGGCCGACACCAGCGGGCCGGCGCCGTCGGGAGACGGATCGCCGTCGCGCACCTCGGCGGCCTCGATGGTGCCGTCGGCGGTGAAATCGCGGCCGGCCACCAGGCCGACGACGTGCCGGCCGGGCTCGTCCGCCCCGGTGATCCAGCTGGTGCCGTCCACCACCCGCGGGTCGACGAGATAGCGAACACCGTTGTCCCGCAGCGCCTTCGGCCCGATGTAGCCCTTCACCAGAAATGGGTATTTGGCGAAGTCGGAATCGTCGAGCAACGCGTACTCGGCCGGTTCCAGCGCGGCGCCCAGCCTCTTGTCGTCGACCTCGCGGTCGCCCGGCAGCCCGATGGCCAGCAGCTCCCACTCCCCGCCGGGCTGGCGCACCTTGAGCAGGACGTTCTTCAGCGTGTCCGCCGCGGTGACCGTGCGGCCGAGGCCGGCCGTGTTGGCCCAGTCCACCAGGGTGGCGATGGTCGGGGTGTCACCGGTGTCGTGGACCACCGCCTCGGGCAACCCATCGATCGGTTTGGCCTCGGGGCGGGCGGTGACGACGGCCTCGACGTTGGCCGCATACCCCGATTCCAGGCAGCGCACGAAGGTGTCTTCGCCGACCGGACTTTCGGCCAGGAACTCCTCGGAGGCGCTGCCGCCCATCGCCCCCGATACCGCGGACACGATCACGTAGCGCACCTGGAGCCGGTTGAAGATGCGCTGGTAGGCCTCCCGGTGCGCGTGATAGGCGGCCTTGAGTCCGGCGTCGTCGATGTCGAAGGAGTAGGAGTCCTTCATCAGGAACTCGCGCACGCGCAGGATCCCCGCGCGCGGCCGCGCCTCGTCGCGGTACTTGTTCTGGATCTGATAGAGCAGCACGGGA
Source organism: Mycobacterium sp. E2238 (assembly GCF_001672665.1). Taxonomy (NCBI): domain Bacteria; kingdom Bacillati; phylum Actinomycetota; class Actinomycetes; order Mycobacteriales; family Mycobacteriaceae; genus Mycobacterium; species Mycobacterium sp. E2238. The sequence continues at coordinate 4,781 of NZ_LZKF01000030.1, forward strand.
AAGTCTTTGTAGGAGTTGTATTCGCCCTTGACCGTCAGCGTGAACAGCTCTTCGTGCGTCGGGCCCAACAGGTAGTCGTTGCCGCGGCGGTCCTGAAGCCGGAACACCCCGTCGCCGTATTCGGTCCACCGGTTCGTGGTCTCGTACGGCGCGCGCGGCAGCAGGGCGGGAAACAGGATCTCCTGACCGCCGATCGCGTTCATCTCGTCGCGGACGATGCGTTCGATCTTGCGCAGCACCCGCAGCCCGAGCGGCAACCAGCTGTACAGCCCGGGCGCGATCGGCCGGATGTAGCCGGCGCGGATCAGAAGTTTGTGGCTGGGCACTTCGGCATCAGCGGGATCGTCACGCAACGTGCGCAAGAACAGCTCGGACATCCGGGTGATCACAGCGGGCCAGCCTAACTTGTCAGGGGTGGGCGCCTAGCAGCCGAGGACCCGTGCAGGCTCCGCGAATTTGATATCGCCGGCGCTATCGAATCCGGCGCAAAGCTATTGGATCTGGCCGCCAATCGGCGACCACGGCGTCACAGCTCGCCGGCGTCGATCGCTTCCTTGACCTCTTGCGCGTGGGCCACCTGCGCGGGGGTGTAGCCGATCAACAGCGCCGCGGCGCCGACGATGACGGCCACCCCGGCCACCCACAGCAGGCCGTAGGTGTAGCCCTGGTCGAGCGCGTGCAGTTGGAGGTCGTTCATGATCTTCACCGGGCCGGTGGTGCCGCCCATGTACAGCGTGCGGGAGGTGATCACGGCCTGGATGACGGCCAGCACCAGCGGACCGCCGAGGCTCTGCAACATCAATGCGATCGCCGACACCGGGCCGATCTGGTCGAAGCCGACACCGGCGATGGCCGCCAGCGTCAGCGGGACGACGCAGATGCCGATGCCGATCCCGCCCACGATGATGGGGAGCACCAGGTTGGGGAAATAGGGCACACCGCGGTGCATGAACCCCCAGCCGTAGAGCATCGCCCAGAACAGCAGGATTCCGCCGCCGATCGTCAACACGCGGGGCGAGAACCGCGACACCAGTTGCGAGGACACGCCCAGCCCGATCCCCATCGCGATGACGAACGGGATGAAGCCGACGCCGGCGCGCAGCGCGCTGTAACCGAGGATGTCCTGCACGTACAGGCCGATGCACACCGTCAGGCTGAACATGAGGCCGCCGGCCAGGAAGATCGCGGCGAAGGTGACCAGCCGGTTGCGGTCGCGGAACAGATCGAATGGGACAACCGGGTTTTCGGCGGTGCGCTCGACGATGATGAAGGCGAGGGCGGCGGCCATCGCGACCACACCCGAGCCGACGGTGGTGATCGAGACCCAGCCCTTTTCCGGCCCCATCGAGAAGGCGAAGACGGCCGCGGTGCACGCCAGCGTCGCCAGCATGGCGCCGGTGGCGTCGAGCTTCATCCGCTCCCGGTTGGTCTCGCGCAGCGCGGTGCGCGCGAGGTAGATCATCACCAGGCCGATCGGCACGTTCACCAGGAACGCCAGCCGCCAGGACACCTCGGTCAGCGCTCCGCCGACCACCAGGCCCATCACCGAGCCGACCGCCGTCATCGCGGCGAACACCGCCGTCGCGAAGTTACGCGCGGGCCCCTTTGGGAAGGTGGTGGCGACCAGCGCCAAGCCGGTCGGCGAGGCGATGGCGGACCCGACCCCCTGCGACAGCCGCGCGATGACCATGGTCACCTCGTCCCATGCGACCGCGCACAGCACCGAGGAGATGGTGAACAGCGCGACGCCGACGATGAAGGTGCGCTTGCGCCCGATGGTGTCGCCGAGCCGGCCGCCCAGCAGCATCAGTCCGCCGAAGGTCAGCACGTAGGCGGTGATCACCCAGCTGCGGCCCGCGTCGGACAGGCTGAGCTCGTTCTGGATCCGGGGCAGCGCGACGATGGCGACGGTGCTGTCCATGGTCGCCAGCAACTGCATACCGCCGATGGCGATCACGGCCGCGATGAAGCGGCGGGACGGCAACCATGCCGGGTAGTACTTGCTGAGGCGGGTGGAGGCGGTCTCTGCCGGGCGCGTGGAGCGCGCCGCGGCCGGACGATCGGGGCGTGCGGAGGTGAAGTTGCGCACCGCGCGCTCACTGTCGTTGAGGGCCGTCATAAAGGGTTACCTTACAGTAATCTTAAGATCCGTTTAAAGCCCGAAAGCCGCCACCGGCCCGATCACGATGATCGCGGGAGGTCGGATGCCCTCGGCGCGGATCTTTTCCGGCGTGTCGGCGAGAGTGGCCCGCAAAGTCTGCTGAGCCGCCGTCGTTCCGTGTTGCACCACCAGCACCGGCGTTTCCGCAGGTCGGCCGCCCGCTATGAGCGCGTCGGCGAAAAGCTCGATGCGTTCGACGGCCATCAGCAAAACGATGGTGCCGGAGAGCGCGGCCAGCGCATTCCAATTCACTAACGATTCGGGGTGGCCCGGCGCCAGATGTCCGCTGACCACTACGAATTCGTGATTTATGGCCCGGTGCGTGACCGGAACGCCGGCCAGGGCCGGCACTCCTATGGCGCTCGTCACACCCGGCACGACGGTGACCGGGATCCCGGCGTCGACGCACGCCTGCACTTCCTCAAAGCCGCGGGCGAAGACGAACGGGTCCCCACCCTTGAGGCGGACGACGAACTTCCCGGACCGGGCGCGTTCGATCATGACGTCGTTGATCGCGTCCTGCGCCATCGCCCGCCCGTACGGGATCTTGGCGGCGTCGATGACCTCCACGTGCGGCGGTAGCTCCGCCAGCAGTTCCGGGGGCGCCAGCCGGTCGGCGACCACCACGTCGGCGTGGGCCAGCAGCCGGCGCCCGCGCACGGTGATCAGTTCGGGGTCGCCGGGGCCGCCGCCGACGAGTGCCACCCCGCCGCGCACGACGTCGGGGCTGGCCACGCTGTCGGGCGCGATTACCCCCGTCTGCAGCGCCTCCCGGATGGCCGAGCGAATGGCCGCGGACCGGCGGTGCTCGCCGCCGGCGAGCACCCCGACCGATAACCCTTCGTAGCTGAAGGACGCCGGGGTCACCGCTGTCCCTTCCACGGCGATATCGGCGCGGACGCAGAAGAGGTGGCGGCGCTCGGCCTCCGCGACGACGGCCGCGTTCACTTGCGCGTCGTTGGTGGCGGCGATCGCGTACCAGGCCCCCTCGAGGTCGCCGTCGCGGTATTCGCGCAGCGACAACGTGATTCCGGTCATCGCCTCGACCGACCTGGTGGCGCTGCGGGAGATCACGTGGACGTCCGCACCGCTGGCGATGAGCAAGGGCAGCCGGCGCTGGGCAACCGAGCCGCCGCCGACCACGACGACCTTCTTGCCGGCCAGCCGTAGTCCGGCGAGGTAGGCGTTCTCGGTCACCGGGCAAGCCTAGTGGCGACCGCGAGCGCGGCGGAAACGCCGGGCGCTGCGGGTCGCCACCATCGGCCTAGTGGCGACCGCGAGCGCGGCGGGCGGCGGCGTGCGCCACGAACCGCGCGACAGCTTGTGGTGCCGCGGCCGGATGGGTGTGCAGGTACGAGGCGTGCACTCCGGCGTGCACGACACCTTCGCGCGAGGTATCCGCGTCGTTGCCCCGGTAGGCCCAGGCGGGCTGGTAGTCATCGCTGAACGTGATTGCGGTCCGGTGGAATTCATGGCCCACCGCCCGCTGCCCGGTGGAATAGAGCGGCGAATCGGCCACGGCGACGGCGTCGCGATAGGCCAACGTCAGATTCGGCGTGAACCGCGCCGACCCGGCCAGCACGCCGCACATCGGGTAGCCGTCGAGATCGGTGGCCAGATAGATGAGGCCGGCGCATTCGGCGTGAATCGGCGCGCCGGCGGCGGCCAGCTCGTTGATCTGCCGGCGCACGGCGTCGTTGGCCGAGAGCTCGGCGGTGAACTGTTCCGGAAAGCCGCCGGGCAGCAGCACCGCATCCGTGCCATCGGGCAACTCCTCGGCCAGCGGGTCGAATTCGACCACGTCGGCGCCGGCGGCCCGCAGCAACTCGGCATGTTCGGCATAGCCGAAGCTGAACGCCTTACCCGTTGCCATCGCGACGGTGGCCCGCCCGCCGGGCGTATCCCCCACCGCCGTCGCCGGGTCCCACGCCGTGCCGGTCCGGCTCGCGGCGACGGCCACCACGGCCGCCAGGTCGACGTGATGGGCGACCAGGTCGGTCATCGCCTCGACCGCGAGCCGCGCGCGCCGCCCGTACTCCACCGCGGTGACCAGACCCAAATACCTTGTTGGAAGCTCTAATTCGGCGGTGCGGGGAATGGAACCCAGCACCGCGACACCCGCCTGCTCGCAGGCCTGCCGCAAAACGTGTTCGTGCCGGGCCGAACCGACCCGATTGAGGATCACGCCGCGGACCCGGGTCGCGGCGTCGAACGTCGAAAAGCCATGCAGCAGTGCGGCGATGCTGTGACTCTGGCCGCGCGCGTCGACCACCAGGACCACGGGCGCACCCAGCAGGCCGGCCACGTGGGCGGTGGAGCCTTCCGCGGGGCCGGCCGCGGCGCGCCCGATTCGCCCGTCGAAGAGCCCCATCACCCCCTCGATCACCGAAATGCTCGCACCGCCCGAGCCGTGCGCGTACAGCGGGCCGACGAGGTTCTCGCCGACCAGCACCGGGTCCAGGTTGCGGCCGGGACGCCCGGCGGCCAAGCCGTGATAACCGGGGTCGATGAAGTCCGGGCCCACCTTGAACGGTGCCACGGCATGGCCCGCGCGCCGCAGCGCACCGATCAAACCCGTTGCGACGGTGGTCTTTCCGCTGCCCGACGCCGGCGCGGCGACGACGACCGCGGGGACACTCACCACTCGATGCCCTTCTGCCCCTTGCGGCCCGCGTCCATCGGGTGCTTGACCTTGGTCATCTCGGTGACCAGATCGGCGGCCTCGATCAACCGCTGCGGGGCATCGCGGCCGGTGATGACCACGTGCTGGTGGCCCGGCCGCGCCAGCAGCACGTCCACCACCTCGTCGACGTCCACCCATCCCCATTTCAGCGGGTAGGTGAATTCGTCGAGCACATAGAAGTCGTGGCGCTGCTCGGTCAGCCGGCGCGCGATCTCCGCCCAGCCGTCGGCGGCGGCCGCGGCGTGATCGTCTTCGCTGCCGGCCTTGCGCGACCACGACCAGCCCGCGCCCATCTTGTGCCATTCCACGGGCCCACCGATGCGGTGCTGCTGGTGCACCTGGCCGAGTTGGGTGAAGGCGGTCTCCTCGCCCACCTTCCATTTGGCGCTTTTGACGAACTGGAACACCGCGACGGAGAGCCCGGCATTCCAGGCCCGCAATGCCATTCCGAATGCGGCGGTCGACTTCCCCTTGCCCGGGCCGGTGTGCACCGCCAGCACCGGGGTGTTGCGCCGGGCCCTGGTGCTCAGTCCGTCCTCGGGGACCTGAAGTGGGCGGCCTTGTGGCATCAGCGGTTACCCTCCTCAGGCCGCGTTTCGCACGACGCGCGTCAGCGAGTCCGCGTGCAGCTGCTCGAGGCGCACGGCCGGGGCGCCGAGGTGGCGGGCCAGCTGTTCGGCCAAACCCAGCCGCACGTAAGACGTTTCGCAGTCCACGACCACCGCGGCGGTGCCCTCGGCCACCAACCGGGCCGCCGCCGCCCGGCTGCGGCCCAGCGGGTCCGTTCCGGCGGTGGCCCGGCCGTCGGTGAGCACCACCACCAACGAACGCCGGGCCCGGTCACGTGCCTTCTCCCGGACGACCAGTTCACGCGCGGCGAGCAGGCCTTCGGCCAGCGGGAGGCGCGGCTGCTGCTGCCGCCCACGTCGTCGGCGCACGTCGCCGGCCGGCGGCTGGCCCGATTCGAC
>NZ_LZKF01000031.1:0-17924 GCF_001672665.1 Mycobacterium sp. E2238
GAGGCGTCGAGGCCGGAGAATGGTGCCCACGCGCCCGCCGTGCTGAGGAGAAGCCGGTCCCCGTCCGTGGAGAAGATCAACCCGAAGCCAGTTGCCTGGCCGGAGTTGGTGTACGAAGCCGACGCGGTGACACCGCCAAAGGGCAGGGTGAAGGCCGAGGGGATGAAGTTGACGCTCACCCGCTCGGCCGGTCCAGCCGCACCACGGGCTTTGCGCTCCAGCGCCTGCACCGGAAACCGTTGGTGCTCAACGGCTTCCCGAATCCGGGTGTCGACGTGTTGGCAGAACCCGGCGACCGTGAGTTGGGGCGCGACCCGCAGTACCAGCGGGACCACCCCGGCAACCATGCCGGGCAGGGTTTTCGACTCCGGGCGCACCCGCCTGTTGACCGGGAAGTCGAGGACCACCTCCGCGGCGTTCCCGCTCCACCCGCGCACCAGCAGCGCGCACGCGGCCGTGATAACGGATGTCTGGGACACCCCCCACACCTGGGTCAGCCTGTCGACCCGGCGAAGGACGCCGGCCTCCAGCGCGACCGGGGCGGACGGCCACGGATCGCGCTCGCCCGCGGCGCGCGGTGCGCAAAGCGGGACTTCGGAGTCCGCCGGAAGGTTTCGAGCCCAGTAGGCCTCGTCGGTGCGGTAATCGCCGGACGCTTCGTACTTGGCCTCGCAGTCAACCAAGTCCCGCAGTGAGCCGAAGACGGCCGGAGGGACAGGTGCGGCGGAGACGATGGCCGAGTAGATGGAGGCGATGCGGTGACCGACGAGGGCGACACCGGTTCCGTCGACGACGATGTGATGGCAGCACGCGAACAGGTGAAACCGGTCGGCGCGCGTCTGAAAGAGGGCGAATCGGAACAGCGGACCCGTGAACGGCATGGGCGTTCGCTGGATCGACAACGCTATCCGGCGGGCTTCTTGGATGGCGTCCTGCGAGCCGGTCAAGTCCTGAAAGGCCAGTTCGACGTCCGGGTAGTCGATCGCCCGCTGGTAGACCTGGCCGTCGGCCTCCAGAAAAGAGGCCCTGGCCGGCTCGGCCTCTTCCACGGCTTGGCGGATCGCCCACTTCAGCGCGTCACGTTGGACCCTGCCGTCGATCGTGACGAAGAGGCCGATCTGCCACTCAGTTCCGGAGTGGCCCGTCTCCTGCGCAAGCCATATGTCTAGTTGGCCGCGCGTAAGCGGAAGTGCTTGCTCACCAAGCTCCATCCAACTTCCCAACCATAGGGTTCACCCTTCAAACCCCCGGTTGACCGCAGCCGCTCGACCGAACCCTCCGCAATACCCGTTCGGTTTCGCTTGATGTAGCGCAAGCACTGAGCGCGGTCCGTGTCGGACCACCGCCCGTTGCTTCCCGGTATCGACCAAAAAGCCGGAGCTGCGGTTGTCGTCACCAACGGGCGACATACACAGTTTCTCCACCAACTTAGTCAACATGGGTGCAACAGTCCGAAAGGTTAATCGAGGACGCGAATGTGCGCTAGTAGTTTTGAAAAAGTCCCAGCTACCTAGCAGACACTCCCGTAAAGGCTGTCAAAAGATACGAGAAGGATGTTTCTGGTCGCTAAGCCGGGTGCACAGTTCGGGACGGCCCGCGTGGGACCGTCCCGAACCGAGGAGGTGAGCTAGAGCAGACCGAGCAGCTGCAGGTCGGTGACGTATTTGACGATGACCTGCGGCGAGATGTGCGGGATGTCGTTGTCGGCGCCGATCTTGGCTTCCTGCACCGCGGCGCGGAAACGGTCGGTCGGGGCGAAGGACCCGCTGGCCGGCTCCGGCGCCTGCAGCTGGTTGTACCCCGGCACCTGCAACATCTGTAGCACCGAGTGCTTGCGCTGCCGCTCCGGCAGGTCACGCAGCGCGGCCTCGAACCGCTGGAGCCACTCGGAGAAGTCATCGATCCGCTCGATCGGATAGCCGGCCTCGATCAGCCAGTCGACGTACTCGTCGATGCCGATGCCGTCGTCGTGGGGGTTCATCACGTGATACGTCTCGAACCCTTCCACCACCTGGGTGCCCAGCGTGGTGACCGCCTCGGCGACGAACTCCACCGGCAGCGCATCGAAGTGCGCGCGTTGCCGGTTGCCCTCGGCGTCCAACTGGTAGAACGAGCGCGGCGCGATACCGGTCGCCACCAGGCTCAACACCATCCGGGTGAACATGTCCGACAGGTTGAACTGGCCGGCGTAGCTGGTGTCGGACAGGATCATGTCGGATCGGAACACCGAGACCGGCAACCCGCACAGGTCGTGCGCCTCGCGCAGCAACACCTCACCGGCCCACTTGCTGTTGCCGTAACCGTTGGCGTAGCTGCCGTCGACCTTGCGGATCGGGCTGATGACCCGGATGTCGGCGTCCTCGGTGAACACCGCCGGGTCGATCTGACGGCCCACATCGGAGGTCGACACATACGCGTATGGCTTCAGCCTGGTGGTCAGGGCCACCCGGATCAGCTCGGCGGTGCCCGCCACGTTGGGGCCGAACAGCTCGCTGTACGGGAGCACGCCGTTGACCAGGGCCGCCGAGTCGACGATCAGGTCGACGGTGTCGGCGAGGCGCTGCCAGGTCTCCTCGTCGAGGCCCAGATCCGTCGCGCCCTTGTCACCGGCGATGACCTCCAAGTGGTCGGCGGCCAACCCCTGGAAATACTGCAACAACTGCGGGTCGCCGCTGTCGAACGTCTTCTCCAGCCGCTGCCACGCCTCCTCGTTCGAGCCGGCGCGCACCAGGCAGATCAGCTTGCCGTCCACCAGCTCCAGCTGCTCGAGCCACTGCAGCGCCAGGTACCGACCCAGGAAGCCCGTCGCACCGGTCAACAGGACCGTGCGCACCTCCGAGCTCGGGCCCGGCAGCGACGGCGCGTTGCTCAACGTCGTGGCATCGATGAACTTGTCCAGTGTCAGATCGCTGGCAAAGACCTGGGTGGCGTCACGACCGTGCACGGACGCGAAGCTGGGACCGCCGGCCTCGGCGTCGGCCACACCGCTGGCATCGTGTTCCGCCCGCTGGCCGAGACGTCGCACCGACGGCGCCTCGAACAGGGTGCGCACCGAGAGGTTCGAGTCGAGGGCCGTGTTGATCTCGGCGATCACCCGCATCGCCGAAAGCGAATCGCCCCCGAGGTCGAAGAAGGAGTCTTCGACCGAAACCCGCTGCAGTCCAAGGACTCCGGCGTAGATCTCGGCCAAGGTCTCTTCGATGGGGGTGGCAGGGGCCCGATACTCACCGCCGGCCTTCTGGTACTCCGGGGCGGGCAGGGCCCGCTTGTCGAGCTTGCCGTTGACGGTCAACGGCAGCGCGTCGAGCACCACCACCGCGACCGGCACCATGTAAGCCGGCAACCGCTCGCCCAACTGGGCCCGGACCTCTGCCGGATCCGCGGACCCGGTGATGTAACCGACCAGCCGCTTGTCGCCGGGGCGGTCTTCGCGGGCGATCACCGCCGCCTGCTCGACCCCGTCCAGACCGGCCAGGGCCGCCTGGATTTCGCCGAGCTCGATGCGGTAGCCGCGGATCTTGACCTGCTCGTCGACGCGGCCCAGGTATTGCAGCTGCCCGTCGGCGCCCCACCGCACCAGGTCGCCGGTACGGTACATGCGCGCACCGGGCGCCCCGAACGGGCACGCCACGAACCGCGAGGCCGTCAGACCCGAGCGACGCGCATAGCCGCAGGCCACACCGCGACCGGCGATGTACAGCTCGCCGACGACGCCCTCGGGCGCCGGCCGCAGCCACTTGTCCAGAACGAACAGCGCCGCCCCCGGAACCGGGGAACCGATCGGCGCTCCCGTGTCGGCACTCAGCGGCGCGCTCATCGCCGCGTACACCGTGCCTTCGGTCGGGCCGTAGGCGTTGATCATCACCCGGCCCGGCGCCCACCGGTCCACCACCTCGGGCGGGCAAGCCTCGCCGGCCACCACGAGGGCGGTCGATTCCAGGCCCTCGGGCGAAAGCATGCCCACCGCCGACGGGGTCTGGCTGAGCACGGTGACGTTCTCCGCGACCAGCAACTCATGCAGGTCCTTCGGCGAACCGGCCACGGCCTCAGGCACCACGACCAGCCGGCCGCCGTGCAGGAGCGCACCGAAGATCTCGTGCACCGACACGTCGAAGACGAGTGAGTGCCACTGCGCCCACACGCCCGGGTCGGGCAGGTCGGCGTGCAGCTTCTCCAGCAGCTGGGTGGCGTTGTGGTGGGTGACCGCCACGCCCTTCGGGACACCCGTGGTGCCGGACGTGTAGATCAGGTACGCGATGTCGTCCGCTGACGGCCCCGGCAACGCCGTGGCGGGCTGGCTGTCGGCCGGCGCGTCGTTGACACCGATGACCAACAGGTCGGAGCCGTCCACCCGTGACCGCAATTCGGCCGTCGTGACCACGGCGACCGGCGTGGCGTCGGCAAGCACGAACTCGATCCGCGACGCCGGGACGGCCGGGTCGATCGGCAGGTACGCCGCCCCGGTCTTCAGCACCGCCAGGATCGACACGATCGCCTCGGCCGACCGGGAGAACAGCAGCGCCACGTTTTCCCCCGGCCGCGCGCCGTGCTCGGCGAGCAGGTGGGCCAGCCGGTTCGCGGCCTCGTCGAGTTCCCGATAGGTCAGCGTGCGGTCCTCGAACGTCAGCGCCGGGGCCTCCGGAACACGGGCCACCTGCTTGGCGAACAACGCCGGGATGGACGCGGTCGCACCCACCGGCGCGGTCAGCACCGCCCGGTTGCCCCACTCGTCGAGGCGGGCGCGCTCGCCGACGTCCAGCACGTCCATCGACGACAGCCGCTGGCTCGAGTCTGCGGTCATCGCCCCCAGCACCCGCTGGAACCGCTCGATCATCGATTCGATCGCGGCCGTGTCGAACACGCTGGTGTCGAACTCGACGCGCAGGCCCAGTTCGCGGCCGGGAAGCGCCATGACCGACAGCGGGTAGTGGTTGTATTCGCGGTTGGTGACGTCGGTGATCGCCAGCTCGTGGAAGCCCAACGGCACGCTGGTGTCGATCGGGTAGTTCTCGTACAGGAACAGCGTGTCGAACAGCTGGTCGTGACCGGTGACGCGGTGGATCTCGTTGAGCGCCAGGTGCTCGTGCTCGATCGTGTCGTTGTGGGCCCGCTGCAGCTGCTGCAACAGTTCGGACACGGTGGTCGCCGCGGTGATGTTGGCCCGCACCGGCACGGTGTTGATCAACAAGCCGACCATCGACTCGGCGCCCGCCAGATCGGCCGGACGACCGGAGACCGCGGTGCCGAAGGCCACGTCGTGCTGGCCGGTCAGCCACATCAGCAGCTGCGCCCAGGCGCTCTGCAGCACGGTGTTGATCGTGGTGTGGCACGAGCGGGCCAGCTCGCCCAGCGCGCGCGTGGTCTCCGCGGGCAGCCGATACGACTCGACGCCTCGCCGGCCGAGGCCCAACCGGGCCGGCGGACCGACCAGGGTCGGGACGTCGAAGCCGGCCAGAACCTCGCCCCACGCCGCGCGGGCGGCCGTGCGGTCCTGGGACGCGAGCCAGGTCAGGTAGCTGCGGTAGGACGCGGGCGCGGGCAACCGCTCCCCGTAGTAGCTGGTGAGGATCTCGCGCAGCATGATCGGCAGCGACCAGCCATCCATCACGATGTGGTGGTTGGTGAGCACGAACCGGTGCCGGTTGTCGGCGGTGCGGATCAACGCGGCCCGGAAGGCCGGCCGGTTGGCGAGGTCGCTGACCGCGGCGCGCTCGGCGGCGCAGAGCTGCTCGATCTTCTCCTCGGGGTCCAGGTCTTCCGCGCCGAGCTGGATGTACCGCCACGCCATCACGGGGTCGGCCGGCAGGACCTGCACCGGCTCGCCGAACTGTGGGCAGAAGCGGGCCGCCAGGTTGGGGTGCCGGTTGACGACGGTGTGGACGGCCTCGCGCAACCGGTGCGGGTCGAGGTCACCGGTGACGGTGATGCCGAGCTGCACCGCGTAGACGTCATCGCCCGGGTCGTGGGCGAAGCTGGCGTGGAAGAGCAGCCCCTGCTGCAGCGGGGTCAGCGGCAAGACGTCGGCGACCGCGTATTGCTGGCACAGGTCGTCGAGCTGCTGCTGGGTCAGGCGAGCGGGGGCGATGTCCGACGGGGTCAGACCGCCGCCGCCGCTGCGCACGTGCGCGCAGATGCCGGCCAGGGCCTCGAACCACAGCTGGCTCAACCGGCTGACCTGCTCGTGGTCCAGCGCCGAGGGCGCCCACGTCCAGTTGGCCTGCAGGTGCGGGCCGGCCTCGGTGTCCATGGTCCCGGCGTTGAGGTCGACGGTGTGCATCAACGGCATGGGCAGCGCCGCGCTGGCGGCACCGGTGAACGACAGGCTGTCCTGACTGATCCGCCACATCTCGCCGGGCAGATCCGCCGCCGCGCCCAGTCGTCCCAGGTAGTTGAACCCGATAACCGGGTCCGACCCGTCCAGGTCCACCTCGGTGTTCATGTACCGCAGCAACCCGTAGGTCAGCGGGTCCGGGAGCGCACGCAGCTGCTCCTTGGCCTTCTTGACCAGCACCCCGAGCGCGGGGTCGCCGGCCATCACCTGCGCCCAGTCCAATTCGCCGACGGTCAGCGCGATGGGGTACTTGGTGGTGAACCAGCCCACCGTGCGGGACAGGTCGACGTGCGAGCCCAGTTCCTCGTGGCGGCCGTGGCCCTCCACGTCGATGCCGATCGGGGCGCCGGTGCCGACGAACCGCGCCCAGGCCAACCCGAACGCGATCAACAGGATGTCCTGCACGCCGGCGTGGAACGCCGCGGGCACCTCGCCCAGCAGCTGCCGGGTGGTCTCGACATCCAGCGACACCGAGAGCTGCTTGGCCGTCTCGTAGGTGTCCACGTCGGGGCGCACCGCCGGCAACAGCGCGGGCGTCGCCGCGACCTGCCGCCACGCCTCGGCCTGCTCGATCACCTCGGGCCGCTGGGCGTGCTCCTCCAGCATGGCGGTCCACCGGGCGAACGACGTCCCGCCGGTAGGCAGTGCCACCGGCTGGCCGCTGTGGTGCTGGGCCCAGGCGATGTTCAAGTCTTCCAACAGGATTCGCCACGACACGCCGTCAACGGCGAGGTGGTGAATGATCAACGCCAACTGGGCCGTGGATTCCGCCCACACGGCGCGCAGCATGGTCCCCGCGGCGGGGTTCAGCTGCGAACGCGCCGCCACCAGCGTCGCGTCGGACAGCGCGTCGACCGTGTCCATGCAGGCGCCCGCATCGACCGCGCCGACCTCGGGAACCTGCATCGCCCAGCCGCCTGCGCCGTCGTCGTCGACGCGCATTCGCAGCGTGGCGTGCCGGTCGAGCAGCGATTGCAGCACCACCCGCACGTCATCGCCGGTGACGCCGGCCGGGGCCTGCACCACCATGGTCTGGTTGAACTGGTCGGTCGGGCCGTCGACCTGCTGCAGCCAGCGCATGATCGGGGTGCCGACCACCGGGCCGATGCCCTCGTCGACGACGTCGTCGTCGGAGGCCACGCCGGCCACGCGGGCCAGCCGGGCCACCGTCTGCTCGACGAAGACGTCACGCGGGCGGCACACCACGCCGGCCGCGCGGGCGCGCGCCACCACCTGCATCGACAGGATGCTGTCGCCGCCGAGGTCGAAGAACGAGTCGTCGACGCCGACCCGCTCCAGCCCGAGCACCTGGGCGTAGATGGCGGCCAGCGTCTCTTCGACGGCCGTCGTCGGCGCGCGGTATTCGCCGTTGGTCTTCTGGTACTCGGGCGCCGGCAGGGCCCGCTTGTCGAGTTTGCCGTTGACCGTCAGCGGCAGCGCGTCCAGCACCACGACGGCGGCGGGCACCATATAGCTGGGCAGCCGCTCGCCGAGCTGGGTGCGAATCTCGGCCGGGTCGGCGGTCCCGGTGATGTAACCGACCAGGCGCTTGTCCCCGGGGCGGTCCTCGCGGGCGATCACCGCCGCCTGGTCGACGCCGTCCAGCCCCGCGAGGGCGGTCTGGATTTCGCCGAGCTCGATGCGGTAGCCGCGGATCTTGACCTGTTCGTCGGCGCGGCCGAGGTACTGCAGCTGGCCGTCGACGCCCCAGCGCACCAGGTCGCCGGTGCGGTACATCCGCGTCCCCGGCGCCCCGAACGGGCACGCCACAAACCGTGAGGACGTCAGACCCGACCGGCGCAGGTAGCCGGAGGCCACACCGCGGCCGGCGATGTAGAGCTCGCCGACGACGCCCTCCGGCGCCGGACGCAGCCACTTGTCGAGCACGAACAGCGCGGCGCCCGGCACGGGCGAGCCGATCGTCGGCGCCCCGGACTCGGCGCTCAGCGGCGCGCTCATCGATGCGTACACCGTGCCTTCAGTTGGCCCGTACGCATTGATCATCACGCGGCCCGGCGCCCACCGGTCCACGACCTCGGCCGGGCAGGCCTCGCCCGCCACGATCAACGCGGTCTTGTCCAGCCCGTCGGGCGACAGCATGCCGACCGCCGACGGGGTCTGGCACAGCACCGTGACCTTCTCCGCGACCAGCAGCGAGTGCAGTTCGTCCGGGGAGCCGGCCACCGACTCGGGCACCACCACTAGGCGCCCGCCGTGCAACAGCGGACCCCAGATCTCCCACACCGACACGTCGAAAACCAGCGAGTGCCACTGCGACCAGACTCCCGACTGCGGCAGGTCGGCGGGCAACGACTTCAGCAGCTGGGTGACGTTCTGGTGGGTGACCGCGACGCCCTTGGGGGTTCCGGTCGTGCCCGAGGTGTAGATGATGTACGCGATGTCCTCGGGTGCCGGCCCCTGCAACCGCGAGCTGGGCTGTTCGGCCACCGCGGGATCGGCGACGTCGACGACCAGCAAGTCGAACCCGTCCAGCCGCGCCCGCAACTCCGCCGTCGTGACCGCCGCGACCGGAGCCGCGTCGCCGAGCATGAACTCCATCCGCGCCGCCGGGACTGCGGGGTCGATCGGCAGATAGGCCGCGCCGGTCTTGAGGACCGCCAGGATCGACACGATCGCCTCGGCGGACCGCGGCAGGAGCAACGCCACGCACGCACCCGGACGCGCGCCATGGTCGGCGAGCAGGTGGGCGAGCCGGTTCGCGGCCTCGTCGAGCTCCTGATACGTGAGCGTGCGGCCCTCGAACGTCAGCGCGGGAGCCGCCGGTACACGCGCGACCTGCTTGTCGAACAACGCCGGAATCGAGACAGCCCCCGTCGCCGGCACGGTCAACACCGCCCGGTTACCCCACTCGTCGAGGCGGTCGTGCTCTCCGCCATCCAGCAAGTCGATCGACAACAATCGCCGCCCTGCACCGACGGTCATGACTGCTCCTCCACATCTGCGGTCATGGCTTCCAGCACGCGCCTGAACCGCTCAACCAACCTCTCGATTCTGCCCTGGTCGAAGACTTCTGTATCGAATTCGACGCGAAGACCCAATTCGTGACCCGGCACGGCTTGGACCGACAGCGGGTAGTGGTTGTATTCCCGATTTGTAAAACCGCTAATAGCCAGCTCGTCGACGGCCGACAACGCGGCGGTGTCGATCGGATAGTTCTCGTACACGAACATGGTGTCGAATAATTGGTCGTGTCCCGTTACACGGTGGATCTCGTTGAGCGCCAGATGCTGGTGCTCGAGCGTGTCGTTGTAGGCGCCTTGTAGCTGGTTGAGCAGGTCGGCGATCGTGGTTTCGGCGCCGATCGTCGCCCGCACCGGCACCGTGTTGATCAGGAGCCCGACCATCTGGTCGGCGCCGGCCAGGTCGGTCGGCCGCCCCGACACCGCGGTGCCGAAGGTCACATCGTGCTGGCCCGTCAGCCACATCAGCAGCTGCGCCCACGCGGCCTGCAGCACGGTGCTCACGGTGGTGTGGCACGAACGGGCCAGTTCGCCCAGCGCCCGTGTGGTCTCCGCCGACACCTGGAACGAGGACACGCCCCGCGGCCCGAGGCTGACCCGGCCGGGCGGACCCACCAGGGTCGGCGTGTCGAAGCCGGCCAGCACCCGCCGCCACGCCGCCTGCGCCGCGCCGCGGTCCTGCGCGGCCAGCCAGGCGACGAACTTGCGGTAGGGCACCGGCGCGGGCAGCTGCACGCCGTAGTAGGCGGCGAAGATCTCCTGCAGCAGGATCGGCTTCGACCAGCCGTCGAGCACGATGTGGTGGTTGGTCAGCACGAACCGGTGCCGGTTGTCGGCGGTGCGGATCAGCGCGGCCCGGAACGGCGGACGCTCCGCCAGGTCGCACACCGCGGCGCGTTCGGCGGCGCAGACCTGCTGGATCTGCTCCTCGGGTTCGACGTCCTCGGCGTCGAGTTCGACGTAATGCCACGACAGCGCGGGCTCGGCCGAGAGGACCTGCACGGGCTCGCCGAAGTCCTCGACGAAGTGCGCCACCACGTTGGGATGCCGCTTGACCATCGTGTGCACGGCGTCGCGCAGCCGGTGCGGATCGAGGGCGCCGCTCACGCTGATGTCGAGCTGCACGGCGTACAGGTCGTCGCTGCCGTGCTCGCTGCCGGTGTGGAAGAGGAGTCCCTGCTGCAGCGGGGTCAACGGCAGCACGTCGGCGACCGGGTAGCGCTGGCACAGCTCGTCGATGTCCCGCTGCGTCAGCCG
The DNA here is from genome assembly GCF_001672665.1 of Mycobacterium sp. E2238. Lineage (NCBI taxonomy): Bacteria > Bacillati > Actinomycetota > Actinomycetes > Mycobacteriales > Mycobacteriaceae > Mycobacterium > Mycobacterium sp. E2238. The sequence goes on from NZ_LZKF01000031.1 coordinate 10,570, forward strand.
CGCCGGAGCGAGGTCCGACGGAGTCAGGCCACCCCCGCCGCTGCGGACGAGGCTGCAGATGCCGCTCAGGGCGTCGAACCACAATTCGCTCAGCCGGCCGACCTGGCCCTCGTCGAGCGCCGAGCGCGCCCAGGTCCAGTTGGCCTGCAGCAGCGGACCAGCGGCGGTGTCCAGGGTGCCGGCGTTGAGTTCGACGGTGTGCGGCAACGGCATCGGCACCGCCGTCGCCGCGCCGGCCGCCGCCAGGCTGTCCTGGTCGAGGCGCCACAGCTCGCTGGACAGGTCGCCGGCGCCGCCCAGCCGCCCGAGGTAGTTGAACCCGATCACCGGGTCCGACCCGTCCATGTCGACGTCGGGGTTCAGGTAGCGCAGCAGTCCGTAGGTCAGCGTGTCCGGCAGGGCGCGCAGCTGTTCCTTGGCGTCCTTGACCAGTGCCCCCAGCTCGGCCTCGCCCGCGACGACCTGTCCCCAGGACAGGCCGCCGACCGTCAGCGCCACCGGGTACTTGGTGGTGAACCAGCCCACCGTGCGGGACAGGTCGACGTGCGGGCCCAGTTCCTCGTGGCGGCCGTGGCCCTCGACGTCGATGCCGATCGGCGTGCCGGTGCCGACGAACTGCGCCCACGCCAGCCCGAACGCGATCAACAGGATGTCCTGAACGCCGGCGTGGAACGCCGCGGGCACCTCGCCCAGCAACAACCGGGTGGTGTCGCTGTCGAGCGAGACCGAGAGCTGGCCCGCGCTGACGAAGGTGTCGATGTCGGGCCGCACCGCCGGCAACGGCGCCGGCGTCGACGCGATCTGCCGCCAGGCTTCCGCCTGCTCGACGACCTCCGGCCGGCGCGCGTGCTCCGCCAGCAGCGACGACCACCGGGCGAACGACATCCCGCCGGTCGGCAGCGCCACCGGCTGGCCGCTGTGGTGCTGGGCCCACGCAATGTTCAAGTCTTCCAACAGGATTCGCCACGACACGCCGTCAACGGCCAGGTGGTGAATGATCAACGCCAGCTGGCCCGTCGAGGGCACCCACACCGCGCGGAGCATCGCGCCGCTGGCCGGGTTCAGCTGCGCGACCGCCGCCGACAGCGCCGCATCGGACAACGTCTCCACGGCGTGCACACACCCGGCGGCATCCACCACGCCGACCGCGGGCACCCGCAGCGACCAGTCCCCCGCGCCGTCGTCGTCGACCCGCAGCCGCAACATGGCATGCCGGTCCAGCAAAGCCTGTAGCACCAGCACCACGTCGGTTTCGGTCACGCCGGCCGGGGCCTGCACCACCATGGTCTGGTTGAACTGCTCGACCGGACCGTCGACGCTCTCCAGCCAGCGCATGATCGGGGTGGCGATGACTTCGCCGACGCCCTCGTCGACGACATCGTCGTCGGTGGCCAGCCCGGCCACCCGGGCCAGCCGGGCCACCGTCTGCTCGACGAAGATGTCGCGTGGGCGGCACACCACACCGGCCGCCCTGGCGCGGGCGACGACCTGCATGGACAGGATGCTGTCGCCGCCGAGGTCGAAGAACGAGTCGTCGACCCCGACGCGGTCCACACCCAAGACCTGGGCGTAGATGCCGGCCAGGATCTCCTCGACGGCCGTGCTCGGCGCGCGGTAGTGATCGGCATCGGAGTATTCGGGCGCCGGTAGGGCGCGGGTGTCGAGTTTGCCGTTGACGGTCAGCGGCAGCGCCTCGAGCACCACGACCGCGGTGGGCACCATGTAGGTCGGCAGCCGCTCGCCGAGCTGGTTGCGGATCTCGGCCGGATCGGCGGTTCCGGTCACGTAGCCGACCAGGCGCTTGTCGCCCGGGCGGTCTTCACGGGCGATCACCGCCGCCTCGTTGACCCCGTCGAGCGCCGCCAGCGCCGCATGCACCTCGCCGAGTTCGATGCGGTAGCCGCGGATCTTGACCTGCTCGTCGGCGCGGCCCATGTACTGCAGCTGGCCGTCGGCGCCCCAGCGCACCAGGTCGCCGGTGCGATACATGCGCGCGCCGGCCCCGCCGAACGGGCACGCGACGAACCGCGTCGCCGACAACCCCGACCGGCCCACATACCCGTACGCCAGACCGCGGCCGGCCACATACAGCTCGCCGACCACGCCCTCGGGCACCGGACGCAACCACCCGTCCAGGACGAAGAAGCCCAGATGCGCCAGCGGCAGCCCGATCGGGCTGGCGTTGCTGTCGACATCGCCGTCGACGATCTCGCGGAACGAGGCGTGCACCGTGGTCTCGGTGATGCCATACATATTGATCAACCGCGGCAGACCCGGGTGGTTGTGCAACCACTTGCCCAGCCGATGCGGCTCGAGCGCCTCGCCACCGAACACCACCGTCTGCAGCTTGAGCTGCTGGCCGAGCTCGGGCGCCAGCGAATCGGCGGTCTGCAGCGCGTAGAACGCCGACGGCGTCTGGCTGAGCACACTGACCTGTTCGCGAACCAGCATGGCGTGCAACTCTTCCGGCGAGCGCACGACGTTGTCGGGCACCATAACCAGCCGGCCGCCGTACAACAGCGACCCGAAGATCTCCCACACCGAGAAGTCGAACGCCAGCGAGTGGCACTGCGTCCACACCTGGCCCAACGCCAGTTGCGCGTCCAGCGACTCCAACAGCTGGGTGACGTTGCGGTGCGGCACCGCCACGCCCTTCGGGGTACCGGTGGTGCCGGACGTATAGATGATGTAGGCGATGTTTTCCGCGGACGGTGCTGGGAGCCCGTCGCTGGGTTGGGTAGCGATGGCGGGGTCGTCGAATTCGATGATGTCCAGGCCCGACCCGTCCAGCCGCGACCGCACCTCGGCGGTGGTGACGGCCGCGATCGGCGCGGCGTCGCCGAGCACGAACTCGATCCGCGCCGCCGGCACGGTCGGGTCGACCGGCAGGTAGGCCGCCCCGGTCTTGAGCACCGCCAGAATCGCCACCACGGCCTCCGCCGTCCGGGGGAACAGCACCGCGACGCGCTCCCCCGGGCCGGCACCGCGGCTCACCAGCAGGTGTGCCAGCCGGTTGGCGGACTCCTCGACCTCGCCATACGACCACGAACGGTCGCCGTCGGCGATGGCCACCGCCTCCGGGGCGCGGGCCGCCTGGGCGGCGAACAAGTCGGGGATGGAGGCCAGCTTCGGCGCCGATTCGGCCAGCACCGGCCGGTTCCCCCACTCGTCGAGCCGGCCGTGCTCGGCGGCGTCGAGCAGGTCGATCGAGGACACGCGGCGGGAGGGATCGGCGGTCATGGCCACCATCACCTGCCGCAACCGCTCGATCAGGGTGTCGATGTCGGCGGCGCTGAACACCTCGGTGTCGAATTCGACGCGGAGGCTCAGTTCGTGGCCCGGTGAGGCCACCACGGACAGCGGGTAGTGGTTGTACTCCCGGCTGCTGAAGTCGGTGACGGCCAATTCGTGGACGCCCAACAGCGCGCCGGCGTCGATCGGATAGTTCTCGTAGAGGAAAAGGGTGTCGAACAACTGGTCGTGACCGGTGACGCGGTGGATCTCGGGCAGCGCCAGGTGCTCGTAATCGACGGTGTCGTTGTGCAGGCGTTGCAGCTGGTCGAGCAGGTCGGCGACGGTGGTGGTCGCGGTGACGGTCGCGCGCACCGGCACCGTGTTGATCAGCAGGCCGACCATCGCGTCCGCCCCGGCCAATTCGTGCGGTCGCCCCGAGACGGCGGTGCCGAAGGCCACATCGTGCTGCCCGGTCAACCATGTCAGCAGTTGCGTCCACGCGCCCTGCAGCACGGTGCTGATGGTGGTGCGGCACGAGCGCGCCAGCTCGCCGAGCGCCTTCGTGGTTTCGGCGGACACATGGAACGCGGCGACGCCGCGCCGCCCGACCTGTCCGAGGGGGCCGACGAGGGTGGGGGTTTCGAAGCCGGCCAGCGCCTGCGCCCACGCCGCTTGCGCGGCGGCGCGATCCTGGTTGGTCAGCCAGGTGACGAAGCTGCGGTACGACGGGGCGGCGGGCAGCCGCTCCCCGTAATAGCTGGCGAAGATCTCCTGCAGCAGGACGGGTAGCGACCAGCCATCCACCACGATGTGATGAATGGTCAGCACGAACCGGTGCCGGTCGGGTGCCGTGCGGATCAGCGCGGCCCGGAACGACGGCTTCTCGGCGAGGTCGCACACCGCGGCGCGCTCGTCGGCGGCCAGCCGCTCGACCTGCTCGTCGACATCGCCGGCGTCCAGCTCGACGTATCGCCACGCCATCTGCGGATCGGCCGGGATGACCTGGACCGGCTCGCCAAAATCTTCGGAGAAGCGGGCGACCAGGTTGGGGTGCCGCTTGACCGCGGTGTGCACCGCCTCGCGCAGGCGCGCCGCGTCGAGGGCACCGCTGACGGTGATCCCCAGCTGCACCGCATACAGGTCGTCCATGTCCTGGGCGAAGGCGGTGTGGAAGAGCAGTCCCTGCTGCACCGGGGTCAGCGGCAGCACGTCGGCGACGCTGCCCTGCCGGCACAGCTCGTCGATCTGTTGCTGGCTGAGGTGCGCGGGCGCAAGGTCCGACGGGGTCAACCCGCCGCCGCCGGCGTTGACGTGCGCGCAGATCCCGGCCAGCGCCTCAAACCACAACTGGCTCAACCGGTTAACGCGCTCGTGGTCCAGCGCGGACGGGGCCCACGTCCAGTTGGCCTGCAGATGCGGGCCGGCCTCGGTGTCCATCGTGCCCGCGTTGACTTCCACCGTGTGCGCCAGCGGCATCGGCACCGCGGTGGCCACGGCCGCAACGGCCAGGCTGTCGTGGCTGACCCGCCACAGGTCGTCGGAGAGGTCGGCGCCCGCGCCGAGCCGCCCTAGGTAGTTGAACCCGATCACCGGGTCCGCCCCGTCCAGGTCCACCTCGGCGTTCAGGTAGCGCAGCAGGCCGTAGGTCAGGCCGTCGGGCAGGGCGCGCAGCTGTTCCTTGGCGTCCTTGATCACCGCGCCCAGCGCGGGGTCGCCGGCCAACACCTGCGACCAGCTCAGCCGGCGGCTCTTGAGCGCCACCGGGTATTTGGTGGTGAACCAGCCGACGGTGCGCGACAGGTCCACCCGCGGAGCCAGTTCTTCCTGGCGCCCGTGGCCCTCCACGTCGATGGCAATCGGCGCCGCACCCGTACCCAGGAACTCCGCGAACGCCAGCCCGAAGGCGATCAACAAGATGTCGCCCACGCCGGCGTGGAACGCGGCCGGCACCTCGCCGAGCAGCAGCCGGGTCGTGTCGACGTCCAGCGACACGGAGAGCTGGCCCGCGGTCACATAGGTATCGGCATCGGGTTGCACCGCAGGCAGCGCCGCCGGTGTGGCCGCCACCTGTCGCCACTCGTCGGCCCGGGCCACCACGTCGGGGCGCTGCGCGTACTCCTCGAGCAGCGACGACCACCGGGCGAACGACGTCCCCGGCGCCAGCAGGGATATCGGCTGCCCGTTGTGATGCTGGGCCCAGGCGATGTTGAAGTCTTCCAACAGGATTCGCCACGACACCCCGTCGACGGCGAGGTGGTGGATGATCAACGCCAGCTGGCCCGTGGGCCCGGCCCACGCCGCGCTGACCATCACCCCGGCGGCCGGGTTCAACCGCGACCGCGCCTCCGCCAGCGTCTCTTCGGACAGTGTCTCGACGGCGTGCACGCAGGCGCGCGCGTCCACCGCACCGACCTCGGGCACGTGCAGCGACCAGCCGCCCGCACCGTCGTCGTCGGCGCGCAGCCGCAGCGCGGCGTGGCGATCCAGCAGGGCCTGCAGCACCGCCACCACGTCGTCCTCGGTCGCCCCGGCCGGGGCCTGCACCACCATGGTCTGGTTGAACTGCTCGATCGGACCCTCGATGCTGTGCAGCCACCGCATGATCGGGGTGGCCACCACCGGCCCGACGCCGTCGTCGGCGACGCCGCCCGCGCCGTCGGCCGCCACCTCGGCCACCCGGGCCAGCCGGGCCACCGACTGCTCGACGAACACGTCGCGCGGCCGGAACAGGATCCCCGCCGCACGGGCGCGGGCCACCACCTGCATCGAGAGAATGCTGTCGCCGCCGAGGTCGAAGAACGAGGCGTCCACCCCGACCCGCTCCAGCCCCAGCACCTGGGCGTAGATGTCTGCGAGGATCTCCTCGACCGCGTCGCCGGGGGCGCGGTATTCGGCGGTGGCGTATTCGGGCGCAGGCAGTGCGCGCTTGTCGAGTTTTCCGTTGCCCGTCAGGGGCAGGGCCTCGAGCACCACCACCGCGGCGGGCACCATGTACGGCGGCAGGCGATCGGCCAACGTGGCCCGGATCGCGGCGGGATCGGCCGTCCCGGTGATGTATCCGACCAGGCGCTTGTCGCCGGGGCGGTCCTCGCGCGCGATCACGGCCGCGTTTTCCACCCCGTCGAGGCCCTTGAGCACCGATTGGATTTCACCGAGCTCGATGCGGTAGCCGCGGATCTTGACCTGCTCGTCGGAGCGGCCGAAGTACTGCAGCTGCCCGTCCTCGCCCCAGCTGACCAGGTCGCCGGTGCGATACATCCGCGCCCCCGGGCCGCCGAAGGGGTTGGCCACGAACCGGGACGCCGTCAACCCGGCGCGGCGCACGTATCCACAGCCGACACCGCGGCCTGCCAGGTACAACTCACCGACCACGCCGGCCGGCACCGGCTGCAACCACTTGTCGAGCACGAACATCGCCGCACCGGAGATCGGTGAACCGATCGGCACCACACCGGATCCCGGGACCAGCGGCTTGCTGATCGACGCGCACACGGTGGTTTCCGTCGGACCGTAGGCGTCGAGCATCACCCGCCCGGGCGCCGCCCAGCGATCCACCACGTCGGCCGGGCAGGCTTCACCGGCCACCACCAGGGCGGTGGCCTCCAGACCCTCCGCGGGCAACATCGCGACCGAGGACGGCGTCTGGGTGAGCACGCTGACCTTTTCCGCGGCCAGCAGGTCGTGAAGCTCTTCTGGCGAGCCCGCCACCGACTCGGGCACCACCAGCAGGCGCCTGCCCCGCAGCAGGGCGCCGAAGATCTCCCACACCGAGAAGTCGAAGGCCGCGGAATGGCATTGCGTCCATACCTGCCCCTTCGGCAGGCCGGCGTCGAGCGACTCGATCAGCCACGTGACGTTGAGATGAGGAATGGCAACGCCTTTGGGGGTTCCGGTGGTTCCGGAGGTGTAGATGATGTAGGCGATGTTCTCCGGGGCCGGCGCGGGCAGCGCGGTGATCACCACGGCGGACCTGCGTTCGCGACTGGACGGGCGCGACCTGCTGGTCGTCGACGTCCACGACCCGGCCGTCGAAACCCAGCCCAGCACCGCGCTGCCCGCGCCGGCCCCGGAGAACATCGCCTACATCATCTACACCTCCGGAACCACCGGAACCCCCAAAG
>NZ_LZKF01000032.1:0-653 GCF_001672665.1 Mycobacterium sp. E2238
CGGCGCTGTAGGCCAGCTCGCGGCTGTCAGCCGAGAGATCCCCCGCGTGGGGCATCGCGATCGTGGACGGCGCGCCCGGACGGGCTGTTCCTGGTGGGCTCGGACGTCGACATTCCGTACATCAAGCCGGCGCTCGAAGCGGTGACGTCGCTGTCGGTGACCACGCCCGAGGAACCCGAGATGGCGTTGGCGCGGGGCGCGTCGCTGGCGGCGGCCAACGCGCAGTTGGGCGCGCCGTCCACGATCGCGATGCCCCACGCGGGGGATCTCTCGGCTGACAGCCGCGAGCTGGCCTACAGCGCCGAGTCGACGACCGGAAAGTCGCGGGCGACCGGCACCGACGGCGAGTCCGCCGCACACTCGCGCGAGCGACGCAGCCGGAGATCGGTGCTTGCCGTCGTCGCCGCGACGCTGATATTCGTCGGCGGTGTCGTGGCGCTGGCCGTGGCGCTGGCCGTCGACATCCGGCCGCACGCGCCGCAACGCCCCGACATCACCCAAAACGTTGTGGCCCCGACCAACCAGGCTCCGCCGCCGCCAGCCGCGATCCCGCCGCCGCCCGCGTCCGTCCCGCCCGCGCCGGCTTGATGTACGGAATGTCGACGTCCGAGCCCACCAGGAACAGCCCGTCCGGGCGCGCCGTCATCGATTCG